>JAEWEF010000044.1 GCA_023389595.1 Fusobacteriota bacterium | reverse complement strand
TTTTTTTCGAAAGATAAAAAGTCGTTATTATTTTTTATAAAGTCATTAACTACAATATCTGGAAAATTTTGGACAAACATTTTTATCATATTTTCTTCATTGGTAATAACAGCGTTTTTCGATATTAAATCTAATAATTCAGAAATTTTTATTCTACTTTTTCTTAATATATCTAACTCTATAATTTTTTTTATGTCATTATCATTCAAAATTGGATTTACTTTTATAATTTTTACTTTATCGCTATCTATTTTTATATTGTCAGTTGTTATTATAAAGATTTTTTTATTTTCTTTTATTTGTAATCCCATATCTACGTCGGTAAAAAAAGCATTAAGAGTATATACCTTATCAAATTTTATATGGAATTCTTCTTCTATTGTACTTTTCAAAAAATTAGCTATATTTTTTTTGTATGATGTTACTAGTATCACTTTATCTTCATAACTAAAAGAATCGTCAGATGATCTTTTAAAAAGAGTAAATAAAAATGCCTTCTCATCATCACTAATATTTTTTCCTATTATTTTTTCTATATCTTTATATTTATCACTTATTATGTTGAACATATCTTCATAAACATTCTTAATATCATACAAAATTGTGTTTTTTAAATTAAGATTTTTTTTTGTTCTAAATATGAGTGGTTTTATATAAAAAAGTAAATCATTTATTAAACTTATGCGTTTGTCCTCTTTTATTGGCAACAACTCAGATAAATTCTTTACCATTTTGCAAACAGCAAGTTCTATAGATGTCCAATAAGGGTATTTATAAAAAATATTATCTTCTGAACAAGAAATCATAAATAGATACTCTGTAAATAAAAGTATATCTTCATCGGAAAATTCTGAAAATGTATTTTTTAATTTGGTATATTCGACTCTTTCTTTAAGAATTCTAAAATCAACTGTCAGATCATTTTTTATATTAGTATTTTTTCTTTTCTTAGAATAAGCCATTAAAACTATCAACATATGTAAAGTTTCATCCATATACTCAAGTTTTAACTCTTTTAATTTTTGGTAAATATAAGTTATGTCGTCATAGTATTCTTTTAAAATTTCGTCACAAATTAATCGTTCAAAATAATTTGATTTCGATACATATATTATGTCTTCGTATAAATCGAAAGTTAAATATTTGTATAAAAAATATGTAGCAAAATATCTCAAATCAATTTCTTTGTAGTGATAATTATACTTGAAATTATTATCAAAAGAAAAATCTATGGAATATTCTTTTAACAATTCAATTAATTTTTTAATATCGACTCTGAGAGTGGATTGACTTATATTCAGATAATCAGATATTCTTTTTATATTGAAATTATTATTTCCTATCAAAGTTAACATTATTATTATTTCTAATCTTTCATCTTGAGAATATGAATAATAACTATTGTTAATTTTCTTAGATATTTTTTCTATTTCATCGTTTGATAAAACAGATATGATTCTTCTTTTCTTTATACATATTTTATTATATCCAAGTATAGAATTTATTTCATTTATCTGATATCTAATACTTCTTTCTGTTAAATTAAATAAATTGGATAATTCGTCTAGAGTCATATCTTGTTTTAGCGTATTCAAAAGTTTAAAATGTTTACTCTTTAACATAAATATAAACTCCTTCAAAATTTATTTATAATTATGTGTTTATTCTACTATATTTATTTACAATTTAACAGATATTTTTTACTTCATTTTTTTGTGAAAAAATTAAAATATCAGTTTATTTTTCAATATTTATTAAATTAGTTTTCTTCACTTTTTTTATTTCACTTTTTTTATTTATATTTAAAAAAGTGGTGGAAACCCACCACTTTATAAATAGGACTTTTATATACTAAACCCATCCTCTTAATTGCATTGCAGTCGCAACTTTTTTAACAGAATGAACAAAAGCAGCTTGTCTGAAAGAAATTTTATGTTCTTCTTTAATTTTCCATAAATCATTGAAGGCACTAACCATTGCAGCTTCTTCTTTTTCTTCTACTTCTTTTTCTGTCCAATAATATCCGTATAAGTTTTGTACCCATTCGAAGTAAGAAACTGTAACTCCTCCAGCATTAGTTAATATATCAGGAGTAACTGTTGCGCCATTTTCAAATAGATATTTATCAGCTTCAGGAGTAACTGGTCCATTAGCTCCTTCAACTATTATTTTAGCTTTTATTAATTTAGCAACTTCTTCAGTAATAGCATTTTCTAATGCACATGGAGCAAGAACGTCAACATCTAAAGACCAGAATTCTTCCATTGATATTCTCTTAGCTCCTGCTACAGATAATAAGTTACCATCTTTTTCCATAGCAGCACATAATTCATCATAATCAAATCCAGCTTCTTTGTATATAGCATAAGCTCCTTCGGCTTTACACCATTCAGCAACTGCTACTACTTTTCCACCATAAGCTATAATATTTTTTACAGTAAAGTTTCCAACATTTCCAAATCCTTGAACAGAAACTTTAGCTCCCGCTAAGTCTTTTCCGTATTTTCTACAAGCTTCTCTTGCAGTTATGGCAACTCCTAATCCAGTAGCTGCTGTTCTTCCTTTTGATCCACCAAATTCAACAGGTTTTCCAGTGAAAACACCTATTGTTTGTTCTCCAGTAAGTTTGCAGTATTCATCTATCATCCACGCCATTATTTTCCCGTTTGTACCAACATCTGGAGCAGGAACGTCAACTTTTTCTCCAAGATATTTGTGAATTGCTCTTACATATCCTCTTGACAATTCTTCTAATTCTCTTTCAGATAATTCAGAAGGATTTACTATTACCCCTCCTTTTCCTCCACCATATGGTATTCCAGTTACACAACATTTGAAAGTCATCCATATTGAAAGAGCTTTAACTTCATCAGCATGAACATCTTGGTGGAATCTAATTCCTCCTTTTGCTGGTCCTACTGCGTCATTATGAACAGATCTAAACCCTTTGAACATTCTAAGAGATCCGTCATCCATTTTAACAGGAATGTTAACTTCGATTATTCTTTTTGGTTCTTTAAGAATATCATAATATTTGTCTTCTAGACCTAAAATTTCGCATGCTTTTTTCACTTGAAGTTGTGCATTCAAAAGTGGATTTAAAGTTTCTTTACTCATAAAAAAATTCCTCCTTCATTTTCTTTTAAAGAATTAAAATATTGATTAAATATATTCTATCATTATTTTTTTAAATGTCAATAAAAATATTTTTATTATTTTTTTTAAACATTTTGTACTAATATTAAATACTATATATTTAAATATATACTTTTACTTAAATTTATATATATTATAAATAATTCGAATTTATTTTTAATATTAGTTTTAAAAGTGTGTTATAATAAAAAAAATAACATATGTTTTTTAATTATTTGAATATATTATTATGAATATATATTAATACAAATATTTATTTTTGTTTATTAAGGAGGAATTTAATATGAAAATTTTATTTTATGGAGTAAGAGATGTTGAAGTACCTTTATTCAATAGTCTTAATGAAAAATTCAATCACGAAATAGAGCTTATACCTGATTATTTAAACAGCATGGAAACAGCTAAAAAAGCAGAAGGATTTGAATGTGTTGTTTTACGTGGTAATTGCTTCGCTAATAAAGAAGTTCTAGATCTATATAAAAGTTATGGTGTAAAATATTTGCTTACTAGAACTGTAGGTACTAATCACATAGATGTTTCTTATGCTAAAGAACTTGGATTTAAACTTGCTTATGTCCCTTTCTATTCTCCTAACGCTATAGCCGAATTAGCTGTTGGTCTTGCAATGTCTTTATTAAGAAATCTTCCTTACACTGCAACTAAAGTAAATGAAAGAAATTTTAAAGTTGATGCTACTATGTTCTCTAAAGAAATTAGAAATTGTACAGTTGGAATTGTAGGACTTGGAAAAATTGGGATGACTGCCGCTAGATTATTTAAAGGTCTTGGAGCAAATGTAATAGGTTACGACATGTTTCCTAAACAAGGTGTTGAAGATATAGTTACACAAGTTTCTATGGACGAAGTTTTATCTAAAAGTGATATAATATCACTTCACGCTCCTTACATAAAAGAAAACGGAAAAATAATAAATAAAGAATCTCTAAATAAAATGAAAGATGGATCTATTCTTATAAATACTGCTAGAGGAGAATTGATGGATCTTGATGCAGTTATTGAAGCTTTAGAATCTGGAAAATTATATGCAACTGGAATAGACACTATAGAAGGGGAAGTAAATTATTTCTTTAAAGATTTCTCTGATAAAAAAGATGAATTTTCTCAAAATTATGCAAATGTAGAAAAACTATTAAATTTTTATCCACGTGTTTTAGTTACTCCACATGTTGGTTCTTATACTGATGAAGCTGCATCTAACATGATAGAAACAACTTTTGAAAATCTTAAAGAATATTTAGAAACAGGTTCTTGTAAAAATGATATAAAATAAAAAATGGTGCTGATAAATGGGATTGAACCATCGACCTACGGCTTACCATGCCGTTGCTCTACCTCTGAGCTATATCAGCACATAACAATTTGAATATATCATGTAAAAATATAAAAGTCAATTTATAAAATTAAACTCAAAAATAATAAAAAAAATAGGTTGAATAATCAACCTATTTTTTTCTTATTTTTCTACAAATCCTAATTCGTGAGCTCTGTGGCAAGCAAAGAAGTGTCCGTTACCAACTTCTTCCAATACAGGACTACTTTGTTTGCATATATCTGTTGCATAAATACATCTTTTTTCAAATCTGCATCCATTACCAGGATTAATAGGAGAAGTTATTTCTCCTTCAAGTTTGATTCTCTCCATTTTTTTTCTAATATTTGTTGAAGGGATTGCAGATAATAAAGCTTTAGTGTAAGGATGAATTGGATTTCTAAAAAGTTCTTTCGAAGGAGCTTTTTCAACTAATTCACCCAAATACATAACGGCTATATCGTCAGAAAAATGTTTTACAACAGAAAGATCGTGCGTTATAAACATATATGTCAACCCAAATTTATCTTGTAAATCTTTCATAAGATTTAAAACTTGAGCTTGTATAGAAACATCAAGAGCAGATACGGGTTCATCACACACAATAAATTTAGGATTAAGTGCTAAAGCTCTTGCAATTCCTATTCTTTGTCTTCTTCCCCCGTCAAGTTCATGAGGATAAGTGTTTATTAATCTTTCACTAAGTCCAACAGTTGTCATCAACTCTTTTACTCTCGAATCAAGTTCTTCTTTAGTTTTACATTTTTTATGAATAACTAGTGGTTCTGCTATTATTTCACTAACTGTCATTCTTGGATTAAGAGATGCAAACGGATCCTGAAATATTATTTGCATTTTCTCTCTTAATTTTTTCATTTCTTCTTTGTTATAGTTTCTTATATTCTTTCCTTCAAATATAATTTCACCATCTGTAGCTTCCAAAAGTCTAAGTATAACCCTTCCAGTCGTTGATTTTCCACAACCAGATTCACCAACAACTCCAAGAGTTTTACCTTCTTCTATATAGAAATTCACATTATCAACTGCATGAAGAGAACCTTTTGGAACATTAAAATATTTTTTTAAATTCTTTACTTCAAGTAATATATTTCTATTATTTTCCATTTGTTCCCTCCAAATCTTGTTTCATTTCTACTAATCCCTCTGCAATTAAACATTTTACTCTGTGTATTCCATCTATATAAGTAACCTGAGGTTCTCTTTTAGAGCATATTTCTTGTGCATGTGGACATCTAGGATGGAATTTACATCCAGATGGTAAATTAGTAGGATCTGGCATAAGACCTTCAATAGGTATTAGTCTATTTTTTTCTTCATCCAAACTAGGAATAGAACCAAATAATCCTATTGTATATGGATGTTTAGTATTTTCAAATATATCCTCTAATGTTCCGTATTCTATTATTTCTCCAGCATACATGATTGCAACCTTGTCACACACTTGTGCAACAACTCCAAGATCGTGAGTAATAAGTAACATAGCGGTCTTGAATTTTTCTTTTAAATCATTCATTAAATCCAAAACCTGAGCTTGAATTGTAACATCAAGAGCTGTAGTTGGTTCATCAGCTATCAACAATTTCGGACTACAAGCTAATGCTATTGCTATTACAACTCTCTGTTTCATTCCTCCAGAAAACTGATGCGGAAAATCATTTAAACGATTTCCAGGTATACCAACTAACTCCAACATTTCTGAAGCTTTTTCCATAGATTCTTTTTTGCTAAGTTTTTGGTGAATTTGTATAACTTCAGCTATTTGCTCTCCAACTGTCATAACAGGGTTAAGTGATGTCATAGGGTCTTGAAATATCATAGATATTTCGTTCCCTCTTATTGCTCTAACTTCTTCATCTGGTATTTCTAATATATTTTTACCTTTGAAGAGTATGCTTCCATTTGTGATTTTACCTGGAGGATTAGGAACTAATTTCATTATACCTAAAGCAGTAGTTGTTTTGCCTGCCCCAGTTTCTCCAACCAATCCTAAAGTTTCCCCCTCATTTAAATCTATATCAATATTATTAACAGCATGAACTACTTCTGCGTCTGTGATATATTTTATTTCTAAATTTTTTATTTCTAATAACTTATCAATCATTTTTAGTTTCCCTCCCTTAACCTATTGCTTTAATCTCGGATCTAAAGCATCTCTAAGACCGTCTCCTAATAGATTAAGAGATAGTATAGTAATCATTATAGCAACTCCAGGGAAAGTTGTTACCCACCAAGCATATCTTAAATATTGTCTTCCTCCAGATAGCATAGATCCCCATTCAGGGTCAGGAGGTTGTATTCCAAGTCCTATAAAACTTAAGCCTGCTATAGATAAAATTGCACTAGCGACACCCAATGTCCCTTGAACTATAACCGGTGCCAAAGAGTTAGGTATTATATGTTTTAATATTATTCTTGTATTGCTAGCTCCTATTGCTTTTGCAGCCTCTATAAACTCTTGATCTCTTATGGATAAAACCGATGCACGAACTATTCTTGCATAACTAGGTACAGATGACACACTAATAGCTATCATCAAATTAAGTATGCTAGGTCCTAAAGCTGAAACTATAGCTATAGCTAGCAAAATACTAGGCACCGCTAAAAATATATCCATAACCCTCATTATTATATTATCTATAAGTCCACCATAAAATCCAGAAATAGCTCCAAGAAATCCTCCTATTATTATAGAAATTCCAACTGCAAATATCCCTACTTTTATCGATACTCTAGCACCGTGTATCATCCTTGCAAGTATATCTCTTCCGAATTCATCTGTTCCCAATAAATGCTTTGAGCTTGGTCCTTGTAATCTCTCAGCTAGATTTTGTTTTATAACAACAGTTTCATAGTCCGCTATAACATCGGCAAAAATCGCCAATAGAAGTAATATAATTAAAATAATAAGACCTAAAATGGCCATTTTATTTTTTTTCAATCTTCTCCAAATTTCTTTAGTTTGACTTCTTTTTTTATTAGTATTATTACTTATTTTTTCTGACATAATTTACCACCTACTTATATTGCGATTTTATTCTAGGATCAGCGAAGGCATAAAGTAAATCAACTATTAAGTTTACCACACTAAACGCTGCAGCTAAAAATATAACTGATGCAAGTACTGTAGGAGTATCTTTTTGCCTTATGGCGTCTACCATCATTCTTCCTACTCCTGGCCAAGAGTAAACGGATTCAGTTAAAACAGCTCCTCCTAAAAGACCTCCAAATTGTAATCCTACAACAGTAATTATAGGAATTAGAGCATTTTTTAAAGCATGCTTATTTATAACAGCTTTTTCGGCAACCCCCTTTGCTCTTGCAGTTCTAATATAATCTTGTCTTATAACTTCTAACATAGAAGATCTTGTCATTCTAGTTACTATTGCTGCTGAACCAACTCCCAAAGTTAAAGCAGGTAGTATAAGACTAGATAATGTTTCGAACCCACCGGAAGGCAATAAACCTAATTTAACTGAAAAAATTAAAATAAGCATTAATCCTAGCCAAAAAACAGGCATAGAGACACCTAGTAAAGCAAGCACCATACTAAATCCATCTATGAAAGAGTATTGTCTAGTAGCTGATATTATACCTATAGGAATCCCGATAAGTATAGATATAAAAACTCCCAGTATAGCTAATATTAATGTATTTGGAAATCTAGCAAAAATTTCTTTAAAAACT
Organism: Fusobacteriota bacterium; assembly: GCA_023389595.1. Lineage (GTDB taxonomy): Bacteria > Fusobacteriota > Fusobacteriia > Fusobacteriales > Fusobacteriaceae > Fusobacterium. Next base: position 14,178 of record JAEWEF010000044.1, on the reverse strand, counting down.
TCTCTACCTGTTGTATAAGATCTTCCAAAATCTCCCATTACAGCATTTTTTACAAATCTAAGATATTGTACAAAAAACGAATCATTTAGACCCATTTTTTCTCTAAGAGCTTCAACTGCAGCTTTAGGAGCATTTTCTCCAAGTATTAACTGTGCTGGATCTCCAGGAGTCAAATACATTATTGCAAATACTAATAATGACACTCCAAATAAGACAGGTATAAGTAACAGCAACCTTTTTATTATATATTTATACATGTATCTTCTCCTTTAAAAGAAAAAGAAGCTAGAAAAACTAAATTCTAGCTTCTTCTATTAAATTTCATTTTTATGTTTTTTTAATTTATTAAATTAAGAAGCCTTATTCTTATTCAAAATAAAGTCCATATAAATCGTGATGCCCTGCTGGAGACAATTTAAATCCTTTTAAAGATTTAATCATTACAGCATTTTGGTTTGGATAGCATATAAAGTACATTGGTAATTCTTCTTGAACTATTTCTTGTATTTCTTTATATATTTCGGCTCTCTTATCAGGGTCAACTGTTGATTTTCCAACTCTTAATAGGTCATCAACTTTTTTATTACTATAGAAAGATCTATTTCCTGCTCCGCCTTGAGTATCAGTGTTTATAAGTGCATTCATTCCATAGTCAGGATCTCCAGTTACTGTTCCCCAACCTAGTAAGAACATATCATGTTCTCCAGTAGCAGTTCTATCTAAATATGCTCCCCATTCAAGAGTTTCAATTTCTATGTCTATTCCTATTTGTTTTAATTGATCTTGTACTATTACAGCTATATCTCTTCTTACAGGAGAATCATTTATCCATAATTTTGTTTTAAATCCGTTTGGATATCCTGCTTCTGCTAATAATTGTTTAGCTTTTTCAGGGTTGTAAGAGTAGCTATTAGATCCGTATTGAGCGAAAACTCCAGGAGGTATTATTGAATTTGCCTCAGTAGCTGATCCATTAAATACTGCGTCAACTATTGGTTTTGTATCAATACCATAAGCAATTGCTTGTCTAACTCTTTTATCTTTGAATAAATCTTTCTTAAGGTTAAATCCTAAATAAGTCATACTTAATCCAGGATTTTCAACATAAGTAAATCTATCATCAGTTTTAACTTTTTCTTTATCTAATCCTTCTATATCATAAACTAGATCTATTTCTCCAGTTTCTAATCCTATAATTCTATTTGATTGTTCAGGAACATTTCTGAAAACTATACGTTTTATTTTTGGAGCTCCTCTAAAGTAATCTTCGTTAGCTTCTAATTCTATTTTATCTCCACTTATCCAATTAACAAATTTATATGGCCCTGTTCCTACAGGATGTTGTCCATAAGAATCCCCTGCTTCTTTAACAGCTTTTTCATTTAATACTGATAAAGCAGTGTGAGCTAAGTGGTTTAATAATGGAGCAAAAGGTGATTCAGTTTTAACTATAACAGTATAATCATCAGGTGTTTCTACACTTGAAACAGCTTCTATAATTTCAGCAACTTGAGGTGACGCTTTAGCTCTTTCTATAGTAAATTTAACGTCAGAAGCTTTTAGCTCTTCACCATTATGGAATTTAACTCCTTTTCTCAAATGGAAAATTGCTGTTGTTGCATCTGGTTGTTCCCAGCTTTCAGCTAATCCAGGTATAATTTCCATTTCTTCAGTTTGATCAACTAAAGTATCATAAATTTGAACTCCAACTCTACTAGATACGTTATCATTAGTTCTTTGTAAATCTAAAGATTTTGCATCAGAGCCTTGAGTAACAACCAAGGTATCTTTATCAGCTTTTGAATCTCCTGAAGAGCTTCCTCCACCGCAAGACACTAAAAATAAAACCGAAATTATTAAAGTCAATAGAGTAATTAATTTTTTCTTCATATTGCCTCCCTTTTTACTAGAATAATAATGCTACGGTATAATTATATATCAATATTCTCTACATGTCAAATTAATATACATTTCTTTTTATTTTAGTCTATTTTTTTCTTTTTTATATCTTATATTTTGATTTTGAAAATTATTTTTTTAAAATTTCTTTTATGAAAATTTTATTAGTAAATAAATAAGAACCTATAAATGCGGTAATAGGTACAGCTATTACAATCCCTATACTTCCACAAATAGATCTTAGTATTTCAATAGCAATTTCTTCATAATTTATTATTCTATTAAAAGTATAGTTTGCTTTCTGTATGTATAAAACTACGATAGATATTAAAGAGCTACCTATATAAGCCAATATTAGTGTATTAATCATAGTTCCTATAATGTCATTCCCTATTTTCACAGCAGATTTATATAATTTTTTTGTTTTTATATTTGGGTTATGATCATAAATCTCGTTAATAGATGAGGCTATGGAAACAGTTACGTCCATTATAGCTCCTAAGCTTCCTATAATTATTCCAGCAGATATTAATTCTCTAAGATCTATGTTTTTAAAAAGGTCTCCGTAAGTTAATAACTCGGTACTTGTGTATCCTGTTAATCTCATTTTATATATAAATATATGCGACAATGCCCCAGATAATGCTACTCCTATTATAGTTCCTATAATAGAGACGAGTGCCTTTTTATTATAACCAGCTATAAAATATATACTTACAATAGATGAAAAAGCACAACTTAAGACTGCGAATAAAATAGGAGATCCTCCGGATGATATTCCTGGAATAAATATAACCCCTATAAAAAGTATACTTATCGTTAGTCCGACAATTGCTTTTAACCCATTAAATCTTGAAATTAATAATACCAAAAATAAGAAAATAATAGTTATCGTTAATAAACTTCCTCTTTTATCTACATCAGATATGTAAAATTCTTCCTTTTCATTTCCATCAATTTCATTTATACTTTTATATACAATTACATTATCTCCTATTTTAAAATTTATATTATATTGTTTTTCTCTATATATCGGAACTTGTACTATTATTTCTTTTTTTTCTGAATTAAATAATCTAATTTTATATTCCTCTATACGTTCTAACTGCTCACTATATTCTGGTTTAATGTACGATCCCACTTGTGATATAACTTTTCCTTTTAAATATTCTTCATCAGCAAAAGAAGTAATAGACATTATTAATACAAAAATTAAAACTAAAAACTTTTTCATAGCGTTCTCCAAATTTCGTTTATAAAAAAAGGGGAAGTATTTATCCCCCTTTGTTTTATTTTCTTATTCCCAATCTTGCAATTAGGTTTCTGTAACCTTCAAGATCTTTCTTAGATAAGTAAGAAAGAAGTTTTTTTCTTCTTCCTACCATTTTTAATAATCCCAATCTTGAATGGAAATCTTTTTTGTGAGTTCTTAAATGCTCAGTTAAATGATTTATCTTTTCAGTTAAAAGAGCTATTTGTACCTCAGTAGAACCTGTATCAGATTCATTTTTCCCAAATTCTTTAATTATTTCTTGTTTTGTTTTCATAGCTTTTCCTCCTAATTTGTTATCTAAGCCAAGATATACGTCAGCTAATCGTATTACTGAGCTTAAATTTATTTATGAAGTATAACAAAATTAAATTATTTTGTCAATTATATTTTTAGAACATAAATTTAGAAATTAACAACACTGTTACAAATAAGATAGCAGATCCTATGAAGCAAGATAAAAATACATTTTTACCTCTTTCTTTTATTATTTTAAAATTCACATTTAACCCTAAAGCTGCCATAGACATTCCTAAAAATATGTACGCTAAATTAACTAATAAATCTAAATGTTCAGCTTTTATATGAGAGTACGTTCCTATAACACTTGTAAGTATAAACCCAAACATAAAATAAGGAATAGGAGCTTTTTCTTTAGAATGTGTTCCTTTCTTTTTATTTTCTAAATATCCTATAATGATAGCCACTGGTGCCAAAATTAAAACTCTTGATAATTTTGTTATAATTGCTATTTCTAAAGCTTTACTTCCACCATTTGACCCCGCCGCAACAGCATGAGCTATTTCATGTAAAGATCCCCCACTAAGAACTCCATACTGCACTTCAGTTAACCCTAAATAAGGTTTTAAAAAAACTATTAGTAAAGTAAATATTGTTCCTAAAACACAAACAACTGCTATCGATAGTATTGTATCATCTTTGCTAGATTTGTTAGCGTGAGATATTCCCATAACAGCAGCAGCTCCACATATTCCGCATCCGCAAGCCGATAATAAAGATAGTTTTTCTTCTACTTTAAAAATTTTAGATATATTATATATAATAAATATTGTGAAACAAACAACGAAAACAGCTAAAACAAGTGTTTTTATTCCATTATTTAGCAACATATCAATATTAAGTTTAAACCCTAATAAAATGATTCCTAATCTTAAAAATTTATTAGAAATAAAAGCAACTCCGTCGTGATATTTGCTACTATCAAGTTTAAACAATTGCAATGCCATTCCAAGTAAAAGTGCAAGTACAAGATGCCCAATCAATTTAAAAGTATTAATACTCGATAAATACTTACCTAAAAAAGAACAAAAAAGTGTTAACACTAACGCATATGAAAATGATTTTAATTTTAACATTTATACTCTCCTATTTTATATTTCTATCTAAATTTACTTATATACTCTTCTATTTCATATGATTTTCTAGGTAAATACCTTCCTAATATTCTACAACCATCTTTTGTAACCAATATATCTCTTTCTGATCTTATACCGCCGAAATCTAAAAATTTTTCTATTTCATTATAATTTAAAAACTCAGAAAATTTATTTTCGCTTTTCCATTTGTAAAATAAATCTGGAATAAAATAAATACCTGGTTCAATAGTTAAAACATTTCCCTCTTTTAATTTCTTACCTAATCTTAACGCAGAAATACCAAAAGTTTTTTCTCTTTTTGTATTTTCATCATAACCAACCAAATCTTCTCCAAAATTTTCCATATCGTGTGCATCCATACCCAACATATGACCTAAACCATGAGGCATAAATAACGCGTGAGCTCCAGCTGATACAATTTTGTCAGTTTCACCAAAAAGTAAATTTAATTTTTTAAAATTTTCAACTAAAATTTTACAAACTTCTATGTGAACTTCTTTATATGTTATTCCAGGCCTTACTAATTCAAGAGCTCTATCAAACATTTTAGATACTATGTCATGTATAATTTTTTGCCTTTCAGTAAATTTAAAAGATACTGGAAAAGTTGTTGTCATATCTCCACAATACCCTTCTTCGTTTTTAGCTCCACAATCTAATAAAACTAAATCTCCATCATTTAGTTTATTGTTGTGCAAATGATTGTGCAATATTTCACCATTTTTTGAGAATATTGTATTAAAAGATGTATAACATTTTTCTCTTTTAGCAGCGGCCTCTATATCAGCTACAATTTCATATTCATATTTTCCTGAAATAGTTTTTTTCAACGCTTCTTCATGCATAGAAACTGTAACATTTGCTGCTTTTTCTAATTCTTCGATTTCTTCTTCAGTTTTTATACTTCTTTGTTCTATGATAGCTTTTATTAATTTATAAGAAATATTTTTATTAAAATTTTCTATATCTTTTTCTAAAATTTTACATAAAGAAACTAAAATATCCTCCTTATATGTATTTGTATAATAAATTTCGGTATTTTTTTTCGAAAAAATATAATTTTTTAACTCAGTTATTTCTTGAAATTCACATCCTACCATTTTAGATAGTTCATTTAAATAATTCTGTTTCCCCATCCAAATTATATCGTCAATTGTATACTCTTTTCCAAAAATAATTTCCTTGTTGTTATCTATATCTATAACACCAAAAAGTCCCGGATGAGATATTCCAAAATAATATTTAAATGTAGAATCTTGTATAAAATGATAACAGTTATCTTTACAATCAAGCGGAGAATTTTCATTCCCCGCTAAAATTATAATTCCATTATTAAATTTATTTTTTAAAATTTCTCTTCTTTTTTTGTAAATATTTTTATCGAACATAAATTTTTTCCTTCTGTATTATTTTACAAATTCTTTTCTTTCTTCAATGATTTTTCTTGAAATATGTTCTGGAACTTCTTCATATCTTATAAAGTCATAAGAGAATTCCCCTTTCCCTTGAGTTAGACCTCTTAAATCTATAGAGTACTTAAGAATTTCAGATTCTGGAACTTCAGCCATTAATACTTGTTCTCCATATTTATTATGCTCCATTCCAAGAACTCTTCCTCTTCTTTTATTTATATCTCCCATAACATCACCAAGATATTCTTCAGGTATTACTACATCCATTTTAACAACTGGTTCTAATAATATAGGTTTAGCTTTAGGTATCCCTGTTTTGAAAGCTAATATGGCAGCTAATTTAAAAGATAATTCGTTAGAATCAACAGGGTGATAACTTCCATCATATAAAGTAGCTTTAAAATTAATAACAGGGTATCCTGCAAGGCAACCTTTTTCTTTTGCTTCTATAAGACCTTTTTCTACTGCAGGAATATAATTTTTAGGTACAACTCCTCCTTTTATTTCATCGGCGAACTCAAAGTCATTTTCACAAGATTCAAATCTTATAAAAACATCTCCAAATTGTCCTGCACCACCTGATTGTTTTTTGTGTTTTCCTTGTACTTCAGCTTTTCCAAGTATCGTTTCTCTATAAGAAACTATAACATCTTCTAATACTGCATGAACTCCAAATTTATTTTTAATTTTACATAAAATTATAAATAAATGTTTTTCTCCTTGCCCACCAATTAAAAGTTGTTTAGTTTCATAATTTCTCTTAACTACAAAAGTAGGATCTTCTTCCATCATTCTTTGTAAAGATGTACTCAATTTTTCATCGTCATTTTTTTCAGCAGGAGCAACTCCAGAAAAAATATTCGGTTTAGGGAATGCTATTTTATTAAATTGTACTTGTAGATTTTTATCACATAAAGTATCTCCAGTTTGTGTAAATTGTAATTTAGTAGTAGCACCTATATCTCCAGCTCTTAATTCTTCAAGTTCTATCTGTTTATTTCCTTGCATAGTAATAACTTGAGCTATTCTTTCTTTTTTGTTTTTATTAGTATTTAATACTTCAGTATCTTTTCTCAGTACTCCTGAATTAACTTTAAAGAAAGTTATTTTCCCTATAAAAGGGTCTACTAAAGTTTTAAAAACTATGGCAGAGAAAGGTTCTTCGTCAGATATTTTAACTACTTGTTCTAATTGAGTTGCAATATTAACTCCTTTTCTTTCTCCTCTAAAAAGCTCAGTAGGCGTAGGCATATATAATTTTATAGTATCAAGCAATGTATGTATTCCTATACCTTGTAGTGCAGATCCAACTATAACTGGAACTATGTCTCCATTTACAACTCCATTATGTAGTCCTCTTACTATTTCGTCTCTTGTAAATTCTTCTCCATCAAAATATTTATCCATTAATTGTTCGTCAGTTTCAGCTATAGCTTCAAAAAGAAGATTTCTAACTTCAGTAGTATCTATGTCAGAAGGAATTTCTCCGTCAACGCATTCTTTACCATTAAATATTCTCGCTTTTAGATCTACTACATTCACAAATCCTTTAAATTCTTCTTTTTCTCCTATTGGTATACAGAAAGGGGCAATTTTTTTACCAAATTTTGTCTTTAATTCTGAAAGTAATTTTTCATAATTAACATAACCTTTATCCATCTTGTTAACGAATATTATTCTTGGTAATTTTCTTTCTTCAAGCATACGCCAAGCTTTTTCGGCTCCAACTTCAACCCCTGATGTAGCATCAATAACTAATACAGAAGACCCACAAACTCTCAATGAAGAAACAACTTCTCCAACGAAGTCAAAATAACCTGGTGTATCTAAAAAATTAAATTTATAATCGTCGTGTTCTATAGGTATTAAAGATGTGTTTATAGAAAAAAGTCTACGTACTTCTTCTTTATCAAAGTCAGAAACAGTGTTTCCACTTTCTACATCTCCTTTTTTGTTTATATAATTTTTTGCAAAAAGTATAGATTCAATTAGTGTTGTTTTCCCTGAACCTCTGTGTCCTACTAAAGATATATTTCTGATAGCACTCGTTTCGAAAACTTTCATAATTTGTTGCCCCCTTTATAAATTAATTTTTTATTATTTCTATTTTTATAGTAACTAAGCAACTAGTACAAATTTTTTTACTACATTTTACATCTTATCGAGCTCTCTTGCAAGTAATTTTTTATTACAAAAAAAAGCTTTCATTAATAAAAATTATTAATGAAAGCTTTTATATTAAAGTATCTTTATATTCCTAATTAATTAATTTATTTTTTATATTTTTAATAATATTTATAGCAGTTTTTTAACTTGCTTTTTTTATGTATTTCTTATAGAAAGTATCCACATAAATTGCTATAGCGTTATCTCCAGAAACATTTATAGCTGTTCCAAAACTATCTTGAGTAATATAAAGAGCTATAAGTAAAGAAGCCAACTCTCCATTTGAATCTATTCCTATCATGAATAAGAAAGGTAAAGCACTCATTACTGCTCCTCCAGGTGCTCCTGGTGCTGCAACCATAGCTATTCCTAACATGCAAATAAATGGCAACATTAATGAGAAAGAATGAGGCATTCCTGTCATTAATAAAACTCCCATAATACAACTTGTTAATGTTATAATACTACCTGATAAATGAATAGTTGCACATAGAGGCACAACAAAGTTTACTATTTCTTCTGAAGTTCCATTTTTTAATCCAGATTGAACATTTATAGGAATAGTAGCTGCTGAAGATTGTGTTCCTACTGCAGTCAAGTAAGCAGGTATTTGGTTTTTGATAAGTTTAAGTGGATTTTTCTTAGCCATTCCACCAGCAATACTAAACATGATAAGCATGTATATGTAGTGCATAGCAAATATACATAAATATATTTTAATAAATATACCAATAACTGTAAATACAACGCCTGAATATGTTAATTCAGAAAAAATTCCTAATATATGAATTGGTAATAAAGGAATTACAAATCCTGAAAGAACAGCAGAAATAATTTTTTCGTACTCATCAAATAAACTGTAAGTAGTATTTTCTATCACTTTTTTATTTCTAAGAAAACTTATAGTTATTCCCATCATAAAAGCAAATACTATTGCTGCTGTAACATCAAAAGCCGGTTTTAAAGGAATAGTAAAGTAAGGAGCTATACTTCTTCCTTCCGTAGATAGATGTCCTAATTGCACTCCCTTTATAAGAGTTGGATATAAAGTGCTAGCAACAGTATATGAAAACATACCAGCTACTATAGTAGAAGCATAAGCGATTACTGCAGTAATTCCTAAAAGTTTTCCTGCTCCATCAGTTAGTTTAGCTATACCGATAACTACAAACCCAACTATCATAAATGGTATAAAGAAAGATAAGAAACTTCCGAAGAAAGTACTGAAAGTTTTAAATACTCTTATAAAACCTACAGGAGTATATAAACCTATCAATATACCTAAAATGATTGCAATGATAAGTCTTGGTACTAATCCAATCTTTTTCATTTTTATTACCTCCCATAAAAGATACCTTAATTATAATTAAAATAAATTAAGCTAACCTATATAACTAAAGAGAAATATAAATTAACTTATTTTAAAACTACTAAATTAAAAAACATAAATTTTTATATTTATATTGTAAAAACAATATTTTATGGTATAATTAAAATAATTTTAACTTTTAATTTTTTAACAATTAAAAATGAATGATATCCATTTATTTTCAGTGCTAAAACATGTTTATGTGTTCTACTTTTCAAAGTATTGTACCATGTTTATTCATTTTTTGCAACAACATTATTAAAAATAATGTTATAAACTAAATTACAAATAGAATTATTTATTTATTTATATAGGGGTGTCGTTATGCTTAAAAAAAAATTATTAATTTGCACTATTTTTCTTAGTATAATGTGCAATGCAGAAACAATAACTTTAGATAAAGTACTTAATTTAGTGGATAAAAATTCTAGTGAAAAACAAATTTATGAGTTAAATAACAAAATTTACGAGTCTCAGGAATCTTCTCTTTTTCTTGGAGAATTTAACGGAATAAATTTATCTACTTCTTACTCTTTAGACAGTATATATAACTCGGATGATTATGACAAAACTTTGAACGCTCAATTATCGTTCGGACCATTTTTTTCTAGTTTTAATAGAAATACAAAAAATAATATGAATTTTGATTTTATTTCTTACGGAATTAAAAAAAATTTAAAAGATTTTTTTGTTTCTAAAAATAGATATGAATTAGAAAAAATGAAATTAAACCAAAAATTAAATAAAATAAACTTCGACTCATCTTTTAATTTAAAAAAAGATCAGATTATAGATATGTATAATAACCTAGTTATTCTTAAGGAAACATATAATGTAAAAAAAGAAGCGTTAAATACTATTACTACTCACAATAGTATTCTTAACAAGTTATACGAATTAGGAAAATTAAAGAAAATAGATCTTGACACTAATAATTTAGAACTTGAATCATTAAAAAATGATATAGAAAAAATAGAAAATAATATGTATATCATAAATAAGATAATTTTTAGTGAATATGGAATTAATTTAAATGATTTCGAACTAGAACCAATAAAGGCTGACATAGATTATTTTAAAGAAAATTTATATAAATATAATGAAAGCCAATTAAAAAAATCTGAACTTGAATTACTACTTTCAGAAAATGAGTTAAATTATTCAAATCTTGATTCTTTCCTACCGGATATAAATATTTCTTTTGTTAAAACTAAACCTATTAACGACAATGCAAAAAATATGAATAATTATTCTGAAAATAAATTTAGTATTTCTCTGCAAAAACAACTTTTTGCTACCAACCCATCACAGCAATCATCTGCTATTAATAAAGAAATTAATTTAATAAAGATGGAGAATGTAAAAAGAGAATTAATAAATGAAAGAGAAAAATTAAAAATAGAATTAGAAGAAATGTCAAAAAAAATTGATATACTTTCAAAAAAAGTTGATATAGAAAAAAATAAATATGATATAAAAAACAAAGAATTTGAAATGAACAGAATTTCATATGTAGATTTACTTAAATCATATAATGAGTACTTAGCTGCAAAAATAGAAAAAACCTCAGAAGAACATAAATTTAACGCCTATGTTTATAAAAATATTTTAAGGAGTAATATATAATGTCTAATGAAAAAAAGAAAAATAATAAAAAGAAATTTTTAATAATATCAATTTTTGTTGTTGTTTTAATAGTTTTATTTACAATGTTTTCTAAATTTAAAAAATCTGCAGCAGAAAAGCCTCATTATAGTGACTACAATTATTTAAAATTAGAAAAAAAGTCGGATCTAGGAAGTCTACATGTGAGCGGATATGTTACTTCTGATAATCCTGTCGGTATATTTGTAGATAAGCGTTTAAAAGTTAAAGAAGTTTTCGTGAAAAATGGTGATTATGTAAACAAAGGCGATATATTAATGACATTTGATGACGAGGATAAAAACAGACTTAATAGGTCCATGCAAAAAGAATCTATTAATGCTGCTTCTTTAACAAGAGACTTAAACGCAGCACAAGAGTTATACAAAATAGGTGGAGCTAGTCTTGAAGAAATTACTAAATTAAAAGAAGCTATCCAAGTTTCAAACTTAAATATGTCAGAATTAAAAGAAGAACTAAATAAAACTGCATCCGATATAAAAAGTCCTTTAAACGGTGTTATTGGAAATGTTAAAGCCCAACAAAATTATCTCGTAGATACAACGGCACCGCTACTTGATATCATAGATTTAGAAAGTTTAAAGGTAACTTTAGAAATACCTGAATATAATGTTACTATGATAAAAGTTGGACAAAAAGCTGTTATAAAACCGGAAATATTTGAAGGTAAAAAAGAATTTGAAGGAACTATAACAAAAATTTCTAATCTTTCTTCTGTATCAGATAGAAATGGAGCTAGAGTTTTAAAAGCTGACGTCACATTGAATAAAAAAGTTCCTGAATTAGTTCCAGGTTTTGTTGTCGATGCAAATATTTTATTAACAAGTGAAAGTCCAGAGTTACTAATTCCTAAGGAGGCAATAAGAGAAGAATCAGGGGAAAAATATTTTGTATATGCAATAGACGGAGAAAATAAAGTTATTAAAAAATATATAGAAGTAATTAGTTCTTCTCCTGATAACGCAACTATTTTGAATGGAATATCAGAAGGTGAAACTATCATTTTAAATCCAGATAATAAAATAACTGATGGTCTGATTTTAAGTGATAAAGGAGAATAAAAATGCTACTTCAAATAAAAAATGTTAATAAATTTTATAATTCTGGAGATATTTCACTTCATGCATTAAAAGATGTTTCTTTCGAAGTTAAAGAAGGTGAATTTTTAGCTATTATGGGAAGTAGCGGAAGTGGAAAATCTACTATGATGAATATACTAGGATGCTTAGATAATGAGTATACTGGAACTTATATTTTAGATAACATAGATATATCTAAAACTAGTCAAAATGAATTGAGTGGTATTAGAAATAAAAAAATTGGATTTATATTTCAGTCTTTTAATCTTCTTCCTAAATTATCAGCTCTATTAAATGTAGAATTACCTATGATGTATGCTGGTATCCCTAAAGCTGAAAGAAAAAAAAGAGCTACAGAACTTCTCGAAAAAGTCGGATTAGGAGATAGAATCAATCACAAGCCCAATGAACTGTCAGGTGGTCAAAAACAAAGAGTTGCAATTGCCAGAGCTCTTGTAAATAATCCGTCTATTATACTTGCCGATGAGCCTACCGGTAATTTAGATAGTAAATCTGAAGCAGAAATAATTAAAATCTTGAAAGATTTAAATAAAGAGGGAAAAACTATTATAATTGTAACACACGAAGAAAATATAGGAAATAACGCTGACAGAAAATTAGTTTTTAAAGATGGAGTTATTGTATGAATTTTATAGAATTTTTTAAAGAAACATTTTATACATTAAGAGCAAATAAAATGCGAACGTTCCTTACAATGTTAGGAATAGTAATAGGTATTTCTTCTGTAATAACAATGTGGTCAATAGGTAGTGGTGGAAAAAGAAGTATTATAGGAGATTTTCAAAAATTAGGTTATGGTAAATTTAATGTTACCGTTTCTAGAAATTCTCCAGATTTTAAACAAAAATATTTATTTACAACTCACTCTGTTGAAGAATTACAAAAAGCTATAGACGCTAAACATGCTTCTATAAATGAAATTGAATATGTAAGATATAATATTTCTGGTGAGAAAAAACAAGATGCTGTTATATACGGATCTACAGAGCAAACTTTTGTGATGAGCAATATAACTATCATAGACGGTAGAGAATTTTTAAGATTTGACTATGAAAATTATAATGACGTTATCTGCATAGATAATTTATCTGCAAAAAGACTTTTTGGTTCTACTAAAGAAGCGTTAGGTAAATATATAAATATTTATGTGAAGAGTAAAGACCTTCCAGTTCAATTTAAAGTGGTTGGAGTATTTAATCATCCAGCTCAAAAAATAATGTCACTCTTTGGAGATATGCCTTTTATGATGGCTGCAATACCCTACAAATCTTTTAAAACTAATCTCAGAAATAATAATGATCAATTTGCGGAAATAGTAATAGAAGCAAAAGATCCAAATAAGCTAGATAAAGCTATGAATGACACTAAAAATTATCTTGAGAATAAATTTAATGTAAAAGGGATATTTAAAGTTAGTCCTGCCTCTCAAGAAATAGATTCTTTTGATAAAATGCTTACAACACTTAGTTTATTTATAACGCTTGCTGCATCGATTTCTTTGTTTGTTGGTGGTATAGGCGTAATGAATATAATGTTGGTAACCGTTGTTGAAAGAACAAGAGAAATAGGAATTAAAAAAGCTATAGGTGCAACAGATAGAGATATTCTAATACAGTTTTTATTTGAATCAATATTTTTAACTGGACTCGGTGGTATAACTGGAATTTTACTGGGAGTTATTTTTTCATCACTTATAGGAAATGCTGCAGGAATTCCACCACATTTTTCATTGATATCTGTGATAATTTCTTTATCAGTATCAACTCTTATAGGTATTATATTTGGTGTTAGTCCAGCAAGAAAAGCTGCTAAATTAAATCCTATAGATGCTTTAAGAAGTGAATAGAATTTTTAAGATTAGTAAAATATTTTTGATTCATAATTTATAATTTATTAAAAA
>JAEWEF010000011.1 GCA_023389595.1 Fusobacteriota bacterium | reverse complement strand
ATTCTAAGACCGTACATACTCATAGATTTAGATAAACTAAAAGTAAAAACTACAAGTAAGTTTTTTGGAATATCCTTCATAAGTAAATTAATTTTTTCAATTTCATCTTCAGTTCTTGTGTCATATTCAAAATAAGCAACATCTCTTATCAGTATGATATTTGTTTTTTTGCAAGCTTCCTTTAAAATTTCAAATAATTTTTTCCACTCTTCATAAGTCAACCTCATCCCAGTCGGATTATGACAAGGATCATTTACTATAATTATTGTATTCCTTTGTTTTGCTGAAATATTTTCTATATGTTGCTTAAGATTTTCTATATCAAAATTTTGATTTTCATCTATTAAATTATATAATTCGGGCTTGCCCTCGTGTTCTAAAATTATATTTTTATAAGATCCCCACATAAGATTTGGAACCAAAACTTTATTTTCGTGATCGAGATAATTTTTTATTGTAGATGTTATAGCTCCAGTACCACCAGGTGTAGATATACTATCAAAATAAAGATTACTTAAATTTTTCTTATAGTTTTCTCCAAGAACAGTTTTTTTTACTTCTTCCAGAAAATCTTTTTCTCCTATGAAACTACTAGCATAGGCAAATAAATCTTCAGAATCAAGATTTCTAAAAACATTTTCTACAACTTCATAGGTAGCTAATTTTTCGTTTTCATCAAAAAGAGATCCTATAGTTCCGTTAATAACATTCTCTTTTCCAAAAACTTTAGCCGCCTCTTTAGCTCTTGCAGATGTATTAAAAATATTATCATTTATTTTTTTTCCTATATTTTTTTCTGATAGCATATCATCCTCCTATAAATTAATTCTATGTACCAATATTATAACATATTTCTTTTAAATGAAAAATATTTTTTTAAAAATATAATTTTAAAAATATATTTTTATTGATTTGACACAAATAACTGATAGTACTATAATAAAAACTGCTAAATAACATTTAATGAAGGGAAGTTTTATTATTAAAGTCAAAAAATATTACCTATTGCTAATTGCTTTTTTTGTATGGTCAATAGCAGGTTTTAATGTAGCAATAATAGGTTTTAATTTATACTCTAAATATTTAAACATTTTTAATTTCGTTTTATCTTTTATTATTTTTTTTATTTTTCAACAATTTATTTTTTACAGAATGGTTCAAAAGCATACAAATAGAATTATAAATTATGAAGAAGAAAATCAATATTTTTTTAAATTTTTCGATATAAAGTCTTTTTTAATAATGTTTTTTATGATAGCTCTTGGTGTATCAATTAGAAAATTTAATCTTGCTCCCGAAAAATTTATTGCAATTTTTTATTCAGGATTAGGTACCGCCCTATTTCTATCAAGAGTTTTATTCGGTTATAATTTTTTTAAATTTAAAAATAAATAATTTTAAAAAAAAGGAGTCTTAGACTCCTTTTTAATTAAAATGTTAGTTTATTTTACAACAGATACATTAACTGCTATAGGTCCTTTTTCTCCTTCACCAACTTCAAAAGTTACATCCGCACCTTCTTGCAAAGTTTTGTAACCTTCTCCACTTATCCCTGAAAAATGAACGAAGTAATCTTTACCATCTTCAGCTGTAATAAATCCGAATCCTTTGTCATTACTAAACCATTTTACTTTTCCGTTTTGCATTAAATACTCCTCCAAACTTTTATGATAATACAACAATTATAAGATAAGTAACCTATATTATAACAGTTAATACAATTATAAAGCATTAATTTAAAAAGTCAAGCATAATTTATTTAAAAAATGAATTATTTAAAATTATTTTGATATATTTAAATTATAGAATGTAAAAGTTCCTGAGGCTAGTAGTTTTTCTCTATCGTCATATATTAATGCTTCTATTACTGCAATAGTTTTACCTTTTTTTATCAATTTAGATTTTCCTATCAAATATTTAACACTCATTCCTGGTGCCATAAAATTAAAATTCGAACTAAGAGTAGTAGATTTTCCGTAAAGATGTCCTGATAAAGTTCCAGCAACAACATCTGCCACAGTAAACAAAACTCCACCGTGTATACTATTTATTGGATTATAAAAATAATCTTGAACAGGTAGAATAACTTCACAATTATTATCAGTCAATTCAACTATTTCTAATCCTAGAGTTGAAGAAAAATGATCTCCATTTTTATGTTTGTTTTCTGTCATTTCCAAAATAAAACCTCTTTCCTATTAATATTTAAAATTTTTCATTTCCTTTTGAGTATTTCTTTCTTGATCTTTTTTAGCTAGTGCCTCTCTCTTGTCGTAATTCTTCTTTCCCTTAGCTAAAGCTATTTTAACTTTCACATAACCTCTAGAAAGGTGAACGTCTAAAGGAACTATTGTATATCCTTTTTGTGCAACTTTTTCGTGTAGTTTTTTTATTTCCTTTTTATGAAGCAGTAATTTTCTCACCCGTCTTTCTTCTGGATTGTAAACACTACCGTGCTCCCAAGGAACAATAGACATTCCCATTATAAAAACTTCATCTCTTATTATTCTAACAAAAGATTCTTTTATACTCAACTTTCCAAGTTTAGAAGACTTGACTTCACTTCCCTTTAATTCTATTCCTGCCTCGTATGTGTCTTCTATAAAATAATCAAAATAAGCTTTTTTATTGTTGGCTAATATCAATTTTTTCCTCCAATTTTAATTATCAGTTGGAATAGCATCTATTTCCAAATATTTCATACTGACATTTATAATTTTTATTCTTAATTTATCACCAAGAGAATAAATTTTTGTCTTATCATCCAAGTCTTTCATAACATATTCTTTCTCATCAAATTCGAGATAATGCTCTGAATTTTCCACACTCCAACTGCACTCTATAAATTCTTCCGTTTCAAAAAATATTTTTTTATTACTAAACCCTACTATAGTAGCATCATACTCGTTACCAATTTTATCTTTCATGTAATCTACCAGTTTAATTCTAACACTTTCCTCTTCAACTTTCATCGCAACTCTTTCAGTTTCAGAAATGTGTTTGCAAACTGATGGCAAATAATTTTCATATTCATCTACTTTTTTAAAAATTGTTTTGTTGTGTAGTTCGTGTAAAATTCTGTGCACACTTAAATCTGCATATCTTCTTATAGGTGATGTAAAATGTGTATAAGATTTTGACACAAGACCAAAATGACCTATATTGTTAACTGTGTATCTCGCCTGTTTAAGAGAAGTTAAAACCATTTTGTGTACTATCATATTTATGTTTTTCGAAATTGCATCTTCTATTATAGATTGAAATTGTTTAGGTGTAATATTTTCAGTATCTGCAATAAAATATCCAAATTTACCAAGAGTTTCATTTAATTTATAAATTTTTTCAGGATCTGGCTTTTCGTGAGTTCTGTAAACTGAAGTAACTTTTGCATTTTCTATTTCTCTCGACACAGCCTCATTTGCAGCTATCATAAAATCTTCTATAATTCTTTCAGATTCTCCCCTATTCCTCTTAGTTATTTCTTTTACTTTTCCTTTTTCATCTAAGATAACTTTTAGCTCATTAAGTTCAAAATTTATACTTCCTCTTTCATATTTTTCTTTTCTTAATATTTTTGATAATTCAAGCATTTCAGATAACATGTCAACTATATCATAATATTTCATTTTTAATTTCTCATCATTACTAAATATTTTGTTTACATCATCGTAAGTCATTCTATGAGCTGAATGTATTATTGACTTGTAAGTTTTAGATGAAATAACATTAGCGTCTTTATCTATTTCTAATTCACAACTAAAACAAAGTTTATCCTCTTTTTCATTTAATGAACATATTCCATTAGAAATTTCTTTAGGGAACATAGGTAGAACTCTGTCAACTAAATAAACCGAATTCCCTCTTTTCTGTGCCTCTTTATCAAGTTCTGAATTAGGCAAAACATAGTGAGATACATCGGCTATAGAAACTATCAATCTATAATTATTATTTTCTAATTTTTCGACGTAAACTGCGTCATCTAAATCTTTAGCGTCAGCTCCGTCTATAGTTATGTTTTTCAGTTTTCTTAAGTCCATTCTACCAGAAATTTCCTTTTCTGTTATTTCTGTGCGTATATTTCTTGCCTCACTTAAAACTTCTGGTGGAAAATCATTAGACATTCCCTCTCTTATAATTAAGGCGTCTATCATATTATTACTATCTTCTGCATTTCCTATTATTTCTTTTATATATCCTTCAGGGTTCCTTTTTTCGTCTCCCCAGAAAGTTATTTCAACTGCAACAAGATCATTATTTTTAGCATTCTTTAGTTTGTTTTTTGGTATGTAAATATCACTTCCAAGAGAGTTTGTTGGTATTACAAAAGAAGTATTATTTTTCTTTTCAAGCTTTCCAACTACGACAGAACTTCTTCTTTTTATTATTTTTATAATTTCACCTTCTAAACTTTTACTGCTACTTGATTCAAAATCTATCTTTACTATTACTTCATCTCCGTCAAGAGCACCATTTAGCTTAGATTTAGGTATAAAAATACTCTCATCATTTTCTCTATCTACAAATCCAAATTTATTTTTAACTATACTTAAAATTCCTTTTGTCCTATTTTGACCCTCAACTGCCTTTATTTTCATTTTTTTTGTTATTATTATATCTCCACTTTGTTCCCAAGTTCTTAATATTTCCATATTTTTTTTATCATTAGGCTTCCAATGAAGTAACAATTCTATTTCTGGAACTGATAGTTTTTCTTTTTTTTCAAGAGTGTTTAACAATAACTGTAATTCTTTTCTGTTTTTATTTTCCAAAATAACACCTCCTAAATTAAAGGTAGAAGTTCTTCACGCATAGCTACAGTATTTTTATGCAGTTTCTTCCCTAAAGATTTTAAATATTTTTCTTTTTCTTCTATTTCTGTATAAATAGCTAAATTTATATCTTCAAAAGCTAACTTTCTTAATTTGTCTACTGTATCATAATTTCTACCAGGTTCTATACCGTCAGCTATGTATATTATTTTTGACGATATAGACATTTTTTTGGAACCTATAGTATGATATTTTATTGCATTTAAAATTTCTTCATCCTTAATATTTAGTTTATTTTCTACCCAGTAAGCAGCCATAAATCCATGTAAAATTTCATCGTTTTTTAAATCTTCATATGTTAGATCATCTGAAAATTTTTCTTCACAAATTTTTTTCATGTAATTCATAGAAGTATATTTACATATATCGTGTAACAATGCTGCCTTTATAATATTATCTTTAGGAGCTCCATATATTTCTGCTAATTTTTCAGCAGTTTTGACAACTCCTATAGTGTGAATAAATCTTTTTTTAGGTAGTTTATTATAAACTATGTAAACAAGATCTATAATATCAAAATTCATAATATCACCTAATTTATTTTATCAAAAAAAAACTTCATAAGCTAATTTATTTTAAAATTACTCTTAAAAATAAATAATCTCAAACGACTCTTTAAGACAAAAGTAGTTTGAGATTATTTAAATGGTGGTGAGGGAAGGATTCGAACCTTCGAAGGCAGAGCCGTCAGATTTACAGTCTGATCCCTTTGGCCACTCGGGAACCTCACCAGTATTTAATTAAGTGGTACCCCGTAGGGGAATTGAACCCCTGTTTCCAGAGTGAAAATCTGATGTCCTAACCACTGAACGAACGGGGCATCTGGTGCCGCTTATCGGAGTCGAACCAATCACCTACTGATTACAAGTCAGTTGCTCTACCAGATGAGCTAAAGCGGCATTTGTAATGACATTTGTTATAATACTATAAAAAGATTTTTTTGTCAATAAATTTTTTTTTATATTTTTAAAGTTCATATACACATTAAAAATCAACAATAAAATTTTATTTTGTTTTTTGAAATTATTATAATTATTTATACTTTTAATAATTTTTATATATCATTAATTTTTACAAAA
>JAEWEF010000039.1 GCA_023389595.1 Fusobacteriota bacterium | reverse complement strand
CCCGCGAGATAGGGACAGCATCAAATATTATCTATCATAATCAACTTTCGATAACAGATTTTAAAGAAACATCTCAAGAAAAAAATTAAAAAATAAATTTTCAAAAAAGCAAATTAAAAAACAATACTTAAAAAATTAAAAAAATTTTATAAATAAGCAAAAAAACACTTTTTTTTTTATAAAAAATATGATATACTTTTAAAAGTCTAAAGCAAATATTGCAAAAAAATATTTTAAGGAGGTGCAATTTTTCATGGCTTCTAACTCAATCAGAATTTACTTAAAAGCGTACGATCATGCTCTACTTGACCAAACTTCTAAAAAAATATCTGAAGTTGTTAAAAAGTCTGGTGCTGAAATAGTAGGACCTATTCCATTGCCAACTAAAATCAAAAAGTACACAGTATTAAGATCAGTTCACGTTAATAAAGATTCAAGAGAACAATTTGAAATGAGAGTTCACAGAAGAATGATAGAATTGTTAAATTCTACAGAAAAAGTCATAGCTTCGTTAACAGCAGTTAACTTACCGGCTGGTGTAGGAATAGAAATTAAACAATCATAATTTTTATTTCTGTTATTATGGGAGATGATGCTTTGCATCATACTTACAGAATAGTACAAGTTGATACTTTTTTTTATCTTTAACAGATAGACACACAAGGAACAGTTGTATCAACCGATATATTATTTGATGGAGGTTAAAAATGTCAGGAATTTTAGGAAAGAAAATAGGGATGACACAAATCTTTGAAGATGGGAAATTTATCCCGGTAACAGTTGTTGAAGCTGGACCTAACTATGTTCTTCAAAAAAAGACTGAAGAAAAAGAAGGTTACACAGCAATACAATTAGGATTCGATGAAAAAAGAGAAAAAAATACTACGAAACCGCTAATGGGAATATTCACAAAAGCTGGTGTAAAACCTCAAAGATTTGTTAGAGAAATGAAGGTTGAATCAGTTGATGGATACGAATTAGGACAAGAAATTAAAGTTGATGTTTTGTCTGGAGTAGAATATGTAGACGTTACTGGAACATCAAAAGGTAAAGGAACATCAGGTGTTATGAAAAGACACGGATTTGGTGGAAACAGAGCCAGTCACGGTGTTTCAAGAAACCACAGACTTGGTGGATCTATAGGTATGTCATCTTGGCCTGGAAAAGTATTAAAAGGAAAAAGAATGGCTGGTCAACACGGGAATTCACAAGTTACAGTACAAAATTTAAAAGTACTTAAAGTTGATGCTGAAAACAATCTATTATTGGTTAAGGGAGCAATTCCTGGATCAAAAAATAGTTATGTAGTTATAAAACCGGCAGTTAAAAAAGTGATAGGTTAGTAAAGTGTAAGGAGGAAAATAATGGCAGTTTTAAATATATATAACTTAGCAGGAGATCAAACTGGAACTGTTGAAGTTAATGATGCGGTATTTGGAATTGAACCGAATAAAGTTGTGCTACACGAAGTACTAACTGCAGAATTAGCTGCTGCAAGACAAGGGACAGCTTCTACTAAGACAAGAGCAATGGTAAGAGGGGGAGGAAGAAAACCTTTCAAACAAAAAGGAACTGGTAGAGCAAGACAAGGAACAATAAGAGCACCTCACATGGTTGGTGGAGGAGTTACTTTTGGACCTCACCCAAGATCTTTTGAAAAGAAAATAAATAAAAAAGTTAGAAATCTTGCATTGAGATCAGCACTTTCTGCAAAAGTTGCTAACGGAGAAGTTGTAGTTCTTGATGGAATTATTTCTGAACCAAAAACAAAAACAATTGTTAACTTAGTTAATAAAATAGACGCTAAACAAAAACAATTATTCGTAGTAAACGATTTAGCTTCGCTTGATGATTTCAACTTATATTTATCAGCTAGAAACTTAGAAAATGCAGTTGTATTACAACCAAATGAAATTGGAGTTTACTGGCTATTAAAACAAGAAAAAGTTATTATCACTAAAGAAGCTTTAACAACATTAGAGGAGGTACTATAATAATGACTGTATATGATATTATTAAAAAGCCTGTTGTTACTGAGAAGTCAGAAGCTTTAAGAAGAGAATATAACAAATATACTTTCGAAGTACATCCAAAGGCAAACAAAATAGAAATAAAAAAGGCTATAGAAACTATATTTAATGTAAAAGTTGAATCAGTTTCTACTATGAATAGCAAGCCTATTACAAAAAGACACGGAATGAGATTTTATAAAACTCAAGCTAAGAAAAAAGCAATAGTAAAATTAGCAAAAGATAATTCAATAACTTACTTCACAGAAGTTTAAAAAGGCTAAAGAAAATTATAGGTCTAATGGAGGTTAAATAGAAATGGCAATAAGAAAAATGAAACCTATTACTAATGGAACAAGACATATGTCTAGATTAGTAAATGATTGGTTAGATAAAGTAAGACCTGAAAAATCTTTAACTGTACCTCTAAAATCAGCGTATGGTAGAGATAATTACGGGCACAGAACTTGTAGAAATAGACAAAAAGGACACAAAAGATTATACAGAATTATAGATTTCAAAAGAAATAAATTAGATGTACCTGCAAGAGTGGCTACTATAGAATATGATCCTAATAGATCAGCTAATATAGCTTTATTATTCTATGTAGATGGAGAAAAAAGATATATACTTGCTCCTAAAGGACTTAAAAAAGGCGATATGCTTGTAGCTGGAGCAAATGCAGAAATAAAAGTTGGAAACGCTCTTAAATTAAAAGATATGCCAGTAGGGGTACAAATACACAACATAGAATTACAAAGAGGTAAAGGTGGACAATTAGTAAGATCTGCCGGAACTGCAGCAAGATTAGTTGCAAAAGAGGGAACTTACTGTCACGTAGAATTACCATCTGGAGAATTAAGACTAATACATGGTGAATGTATGGCTACAATAGGAGAAGTTGGAAATTCTGAACACGGGCTTGTTAGCATAGGTAAAGCTGGAAGAAATAGACATATGGGAAGAAGACCTCATGTTAGAGGTAGTGCGATGAACCCAGTTGATCACCCACACGGAGGAGGAGAAGGTAAAGCTCCAGCAGGAAGAAAATCACCTCTTACACCTTGGGGTAAACCAGCACTTGGTGTCAAAACTAGAAGAAATAAGACATCTGACAAATTTATCGTAAGAAGAAGAAACGAAAAGTAAAAGGAGGCTAATAAGTAATGGCAAGATCACTTAAAAAAGGACCTTTCTGTGACC
The DNA here is from genome assembly GCA_023389595.1 of Fusobacteriota bacterium. Lineage (GTDB taxonomy): Bacteria > Fusobacteriota > Fusobacteriia > Fusobacteriales > Fusobacteriaceae > Fusobacterium. Next base: position 15,632 of record JAEWEF010000039.1, on the reverse strand, counting down.
ATCATTTAATGTCAAAAGTTGAAGCGGCAGTTGCCGAAGGAAACACTAAGGCAGTAATTAAAACTTGGTCAAGAAGATCTACAATATTTCCAAATTTTATAGGGCTTACATTTGGAGTATATAACGGTAAAAAACATATACCAGTTCATGTTACAGAACAAATGGTCGGACATAAATTAGGAGAATTTGCTCCTACAAGAACATATCATGGACATGGTGTAGATAAAAAGAAAAAATAATCGATAATATAAAGTATTAGTTAAAGGAGGTTGGACTAGTGGAAGCTAGAGCAATAACTAGATTCGTAAGATTATCTCCAAGAAAAGCTAGATTGGTAGCAGACTTAGTGAGAGGAAAATCAGCACTAGAAGCATTAGATATTCTAGAGTTTACAAATAAAAAAGCAGCCAGAGTTATTAAGAAAACATTGGCGTCAGCAGTTGCTAACGCAACAAATAATTTCAAAATGGACGAAGACAAATTGTTTGTTTCGACTATTATGGTAAATCAAGGACCAGTTCTTAAAAGAGTTATGCCAAGAGCACAGGGAAGAGCAGATATAATTAGAAAACCTACAGCTCATGTTATAGTTGGTGTAGCTGAGAAAGAATAAATTAAGGAGGTAAAACTGTGGGACAAAAGGTAGACCCTAGAGGACTAAGACTTGGAATTACAAGAACATGGGATTCTAATTGGTATGCAGATAAAAAAGAATACGTAACATACTTACATGAAGACATGAAAGTAAGAGAATATATAAAGAAAAACTACTACCACGCAGGAATTTCTAAAGTTACAGTAGAAAGAACTTCTCCTGCACAATTAACTGTTTATATTCACACAGGAAAAGCAGGAATTATAATTGGTAGAAAAGGTGCAGAAATAGATGCACTAAGAGTGAAATTAGAAAAATTAACTGGTAAAAAAGTAACAGTTAAAGTTCAAGAAATAAAAGATTTTAATAAAGATGCAGTTTTAGTTGCTGAATCTATAGCGGCACAAATTGAAAAAAGGGTTGCTTACAAAAGAGCTATGACTCAGGCTATAGGAAGAGCAATGAAGTCTGGAGCAAAAGGAATAAAAGTAATGGTATCTGGAAGATTAAATGGAGCTGAAATAGCTAGATCTGAATGGTCTGTTGAAGGTAAAGTACCTCTACACACTTTAAGAGCAGACGTAGATTATGCTACAGCAACAGCTCATACAACTTATGGAGCACTTGGAATCAAAGTATGGATATTCCACGGTGAAGTTCTTCCAACAAACCAAAAGGAAGGGGGAGACGCTTAATCATGTTGATGCCAAAGAGAACAAAACATAGAAAAATGTTTAGAGGAAGAATGAAAGGGACAGCTCAAAGAGGAAATACTGTTGCTTTCGGAGATTTTGGATTACAAGCTCTTGAACCATCTTGGATAACAAACAGACAAATAGAATCATGTCGGGTTGCAATAAACAGAACGTTCAAAAGAGAAGGTAAAACATATATAAGAATATTCCCAGATAAACCTATTACTGCTAGACCAGCAGGAGTGAGAATGGGTAAAGGTAAAGGAAACGTTGAAGGTTGGGTATCAGTAGTAAAACCTGGAAGAATAATGTTTGAAGTTGCAGGAGTAAGCGAAGAAAAAGCAGTTATGGCTTTAAGAAAAGCAGCTATGAAATTACCTATAAAATGTAAAGTTATAAAAAGAGAAATGGTAGGTGAAAACTAATGAGAGCGAAAGAAATAAGAGAAATGACTAGTGAAGACTTAGTTGTTAAATGCAAAGAGCTTAAAGAAGAATTATTCAACTTAAAGTTTCAACTTTCATTAGGTCAACTAACAAACACTGCAAAAATTAGAGAAGTAAGAAGAGAAATAGCTAGAATTAATACAATATTAAACGAAAGATAATTCTCAGTTTTATTAATAAATATTTTAATCTTTAAAAGAGGAGGTTAATATCTTGAGAAACGAAAGAAAAGTTAGAGAAGGGATAGTTCTTTCTGACAAAATGGACAAAACTATAGTTGTAGCTATAGAAACAATGATACTACATCCTATATACAAAAAAAGAGTTAAAAAAACAACAAAATTTAAAGCTCATGACGAAGCTAATGTTGCTGCGATAGGAGATAGAGTAAGAATAATGGAAACAAGACCATTATCTAAAGATAAAAATTGGAGACTTGTAGAAGTATTAGAAAAAGCAAAATAATCCAGATGTTGAGAGGAGGATATTTTAATGGTACAACAACAAACTATCCTTAACGTTGCTGACAACTCTGGTGCTAAAAAACTTATGGTAATCAGAGTTTTAGGTGGATCAAGAAAAAGATTCGGAAGAATCGGAGACATCGTAGTGGCATCAGTTAAAGAAGCTATACCTGGAGGTAACGTTAAAAAAGGTGATGTTATAAAAGCTGTTATAGTTAGAACTAAAAAAGAAACTAGAAGAGAAGATGGATCATATATAAAATTTGATGATAATGCTGGTGTAGTTATAAATAACAATAACGAACCAAGAGCGACAAGAATATTTGGGCCTGTTGCAAGAGAATTAAGAGCTAAAAACTTTATGAAAATATTGTCTCTAGCACCAGAAGTATTATAATGAGAGAGGAGGCTTATAATCGTGGCTAAACCTAAGATAAAATTCGTTCCAAATACATTACATGTTAAAACTGGAGATATGGTTTATGTAATATCTGGATCTGATAAAAATAAAACAGGTAAAGTAAAAAAAGTATTTCCTAAAAAAGGGAAAATAGTAGTTGAAGGAATAAATATAGTTAAAAAACATTTAAAGCCATCTCAAGTGAACCCACAAGGTAGAGTTGTAGAGCAAGAAGCTCCAATATTTTCATCAAAAGTTATGCTATACGATGAAAAAACTAAAAAGCCTACTAGAGTTGGACATAAAATAGTAGATGGTAAAAAAGTGAGATACTCTAAGAAATCTGGAGAAGTTCTATAAGAAAGGAGGAAAACGTAAGTGTCTAAATACGTTTCTAGATATCATAAATATTATGATGAAGTTGTAGTTCCTAAATTAATGAAAGATTTAGAAATAAAAAATATTATGGAATGTCCTAAAATGGAAAAAATAATAGTTAACATGGGAGTTGGAGAAGCAACTCAAAATACAAAACTTATTGATGCTGCTATGAACGACTTAGCATTAATTACAGGACAAAAACCATTACTTAGAAAAGCTAAAAAATCTGAAGCTGGATTCAAATTAAGAGAAGGAATGCCAATAGGAGCAAAAGTAACTCTTAGAAAAGAAAGAATGTATGACTTTTTAGATAGATTAATAAATGTTGTTCTTCCTAGAGTTAGAGACTTTGAAGGGGTTTCAGCTAATGCTTTTGACGGAAGAGGAAATTACTCTTTAGGATTAGCAGACCAAATAGTATTCCCTGAAATAGATTTCGACAAAGTTGAAAAACTATTAGGAATGTCTATTACTATGGTATCTTCTGCTAAAACAGATGAAGAAGGAAGAGCTTTATTAAGAGCATTTGGAATGCCTTTTAAAAAGTAATAGCGAGGAGGTTAAGAATAGATGGCGAAAAAGTCAATGATCGCAAGAGATGTGAAAAGAGCGGCACTATGTGATAAATATGCTGAAAAAAGAGCAGAATTAAAGAAAAGAGTAGCTGCAGGAGATATGGAAGCAATGTTCGAATTAAATAAACTTCCTAAAGATTCTTCTCCAGTTAGAAAAAGAAATAGATGTCAATTAGACGGAAGACCAAGAGGATATATGAGAGAGTTTGGAATTTCAAGAGTAAAATTCAGACAACTAGCTGGTGCAGGAGTTATTCCTGGTGTAAAAAAATCATCTTGGTAATTAATAAGGAAGGAGGATTTCAATAGATGTATTTAACAGATCCAATAGCTGATATGTTAACAAGAATTAGAAACGCTAATGCAGTTATGCATGAAAAAGTAGATATCCCACATTCTAATATGAAAGAAAAAATAGCGGAAATATTAAAAGAAGAAGGATACATTTCTAATTATAAAATTGTTACTGAAGGAAATCATAAAAATATAAGAGTTTATTTAAAATATGCTGGAAAAGAAAGAGTTATAAAAGGAATGAAGAGAATTTCTAAACCAGGAAGAAGAGTATACTCATCAGTTGAAGATATGCCAAAAGTATTATCTGGTCTTGGAATAGCGATAGTTTCTACTTCTAAAGGAATATTAACAGATAAAAAAGCTAGAAATGAAAAAGTTGGCGGAGAGGTTCTTGCATTCATTTGGTAATTAAAACTTAGGGAGGTGTCTATATAAGATGTCAAGAGTAGGAAAAAAACCTATTTCAGTACCTTCTGGAGTTGAATTTACAGTTGCAGATAATGTAGTTACTGTTAAAGGGCCAAAGGGTACATTAAAAAAAGAATTTAACAAAAGTTTAGATATAAAATTAGAAGATGGTCACGTTGTTGTTGAAAGACACAGTGAAAATCCTTTTGATAGAGCAATACACGGAACAACTAGAGCGTTAATACAAAATATGGTAACTGGTGTTTCTGAAGGATACAGAAAAACTTTATCTCTAGTAGGTGTTGGATACAAAGCTGCTTTACAAGGAAAAGGACTAGAAATATCTTTAGGATATTCTCATCCTATTATTATAGATCCAATTGAAGGAATCACATTTACAGTTGAAAAAAATACAACTATACACATAGATGGAATAGAAAAAGATTTAGTTGGTCAAGTTGCAGCTAATATAAGAGCTAAGAGACCGCCTGAACCATATAAAGGTAAAGGGGTTAAGTATGCCGACGAACATATCAGAAGAAAAGAAGGTAAAAAATCTTAGTAATGTAGCTTAAAAATAGGAGGTAAGAAAGTTGTTTAAAAAGATTGATAGACAAGCAGCAAGACTGAAAAAAAGAATGTCTATAAGAAATAAAATTTCTGGAACAGCAGAAAAACCAAGACTTTCAGTTTATAGATCTAATAACAATATATTTGCTCAACTAATAGATGATGTTAAAGGAGTAACTTTAGTATCGGCTTCTACTGTTGATAAGGAATTAAAAGGAAGTATTCCACAAGGTTCTAACATAGAGGCAGCAAAAGTAGTTGGAAAAGCTATAGCAGAAAGAGCAAAAGCAAAAGGAATAGAATCTATCGTTTTTGATAGATCAGGATATAAATATATGGGAAGAGTAGCAGCTCTTGCTGAAGCAGCCAGAGAAGCTGGACTTTGCTTCTAATATTCTTTAAGAGAGGAGGATTCAAGTTGTCTAAAACAATGTTTAAAGAAGAAAAACAATATCAAGAAAAACTATTAAAGATATCAAGAGTTTCTAAGACTACTAAAGGAGGAAGATCTATATCTTTCGCTGTATTAGCTGCTGTTGGAGACGGAGAAGGTAAAATCGGTCTAGGACTTGGAAAAGCTAATGGAGTACCTGATGCAATAAGAAAAGCTATAGCATCTGCAAAAAGAAATGTAGTTGATGTTTCTTTAAAAAATAAAACAATTCCTCATGAAATTGTTGGGAAATGGGGAGCAACTTCATTATGGATGGCACCAGCTCACGAAGGAACAGGAGTTGTTGCAGGGTCTTCAGCTAGAGAAATACTAGAATTAGTAGGAGTTCATGATATTTTAACTAAAATAAAAGGTTCAAGAAATAAACATAACGTAGCAAGAGCTACTGTTGAAGCTTTAAAGAATCTTAGAACTGCTGAAGAAATAGCAGCATTAAGAGGGAAAGAAGTAAGAGATATCTTAAGCTAGGAGGAAAGAAATGGCAAAACTTAGAATAGAGCTTGTAAAGAGCGTAATTGGAAGAAAGCCTAACCACATAGCAACTGCTAAGTCGCTAGGGCTTAAGAAAATGCATGATGTTGTAGAACATGAATTAACACCAGAAATAAAAGGTAAATTAGATCAAATATCATACTTAATAAAAGTTGAGGAGGTGCAAGCATAATGAAAATAAATGAATTATCACCTTCAGTACCTAAAAAATCAAGAAAAAGAGTTGGAAGAGGAAATTCTTCAGGTTGGGGGAAAACAGCTGCTAAAGGTATGAACGGTCAAAAATCAAGAGCTGGTGGCGGAGTAAAACCTTATTTTGAAGGTGGACAAATGCCTATATACAGAAGAATTCCTAAAAGAGGATTCTCTAATGCAATTTTCAGAAAAGATTATGCTATTATTACATTAGACACTTTAAATAACTTTAATGATGGAGATGTAGTAACTCCAGAATTGCTTTACGCAGAATTTTTAATCAAAAATTTAAAAGACGGTGTAAAAATTTTAGCAAATGGAGAGCTAACTAAAAAACTAACAGTAAAAGCACATAAAATTTCTAAAGCAGCTAAAGCAGCTATAGAAGCTAAAGGCGGATCTGTTGAATTAATATCAGATAAATGTGGTTGCGAAGAAGTTTCAGAAAATGCATAATGATATGTGATTTTAGGAGGTGAAAAAATTTGACCTTCATAGAAAAATTTAATGATAAGGTTAGGACAATAATAAGAATTCCTGAACTTAGAGAAAGAATACTTTTCACTTTGATGATGTTTTTAGTAGCTAGAATAGGAACATTTATTCCTATACCGGGTGTTGACATAGATAGACTAGCAGATATGACGGCTCAAAATAATTTACTTGGATACATAAATTTATTTTCAGGAGGAGCGTTTACAAGAGTATCTATATTTGCATTAGGAATAATTCCATACATCAACTCATCAATAGTAGTAAGTTTATTAGTTTCTATTATTCCACCACTAGAAGAAATACAAAAAGAGGGAGAATCTGGTAGAAATAAAATAACTCAATGGACAAGATATTTAACAATATTTATTGCCGCTTTACAAGGTGCGGGAATATGTCTGTGGTTACAATCTGTTGGACTTATTTATAATCCTGGATTTTTCTTTTTCTTATCTACAATAACAACACTTGTAGCTGGTACAGTGTTTTTGATGTGGGTTGGAGAACAGATTTCTATTAAAGGAATAGGAAACGGAGTTTCGTTAATAATATTCTTGAATGTAATTTCGAGAGGACCAGCAAGCGTTGTACAAACTATACAAAAAATGCAAGGAAGTAAATTCCTTATACCTTTATTCTGTTTAGTTGCAGCACTTGCTATAATAACAGTTGCCGGTATAGTTGTGTTTCAACTTGGACAAAGAAAAATTCCTATACACTATGTTGGAAAAGGATTTGGGAACAGAAATGGATTAGCACATAATTCTTATATACCACTTAGATTAAACAGTTCTGGAGTTATGCCAGTTATCTTTGCATCAGTTTTTATGTTAATTCCAAATCTGATAGTAAATGCTATACCTTCAACTTCTAGTTGGAAAACAACTTTATCTATAATGTTCTCTAATAATCATCCCGTGTATATGATATTATATGCAGTAATAATTATATTTTTCTCATTTTTCTATACGGCAATAATATTTGATCCAGAAAAAGTTGCAGAAAATCTTAAACAAGGCGGGGGGACTATACCTGGAATAAGACCGGGAAGTGAAACTGTTGATTACCTTGAAGGAGTGGTTACTAGAATTACTTGGGGTGGAGGTTTCTTCCTTGCAGCAATTTCTATATTACCACATGTTATTTTTACTGCAATGGGACTACCAGTTTATTTTGGTGGAACAGGGATAATTATAGTTGTTGGAGTTGCATTGGATACAGTTCAACAAATAAATGCACATTTAGTTATGAGAGATTACAAAGGATTCTTATAATAAAAAATCCTCTTTTAAAGGGGATTTTTTTATTTTGTATCTTGTTTAGAGAATTTTAAAAGGTTTTAAAATTAAAAAATAAAAAAATATTGTGATTAAATTTTAAATTTTTTAAAAAGTGTGTGCTATATTGCTCGGGAGTTGGAGATGGTTTTCCCGGCAAATAATATGAATAATTAAAAAATATCAGATAAGGTAGAAACGAGTTGTTACCTATTTTTTTATGATAACTAAAAATTTAAAATCTTTTTTGTTGTTGAAAAAAAAGAGAAAATATGATTTTATATAGGTATAAAATTTTATGAGAGGTATTTATGTCATCAATAAAAATAGAAAATTTAAGTTATGGATACGACGAAAGAGAAATTTTAAAAAATTTTAACCTTGAGATAGAAACCAATGAGATCGTTGTAATTTTAGGACCGTCGGGGTGTGGTAAAACTACCTTACTTAGATTAATTGCTGGACTAGAAAAAATTACTGATGGAAAAATTTTTATAAACGATAAGCTTGTAAATGATATGGAGCCAAATAAAAGAAATGTTGCAATGGTATTCCAAAACTATGCACTTTATCCGCATATGACGGTATACGAAAATATTGCTTTTCCTTTAAAAATGAAAAAAGTTGATAGAAGCGTTATTAAAGCAACTGTAAATGAAACGATAAAAATTTTAAATCTTGAAGAATTTAAAAACAGATATCCGAGTCAACTTTCTGGTGGACAGAAACAGAGAGTTGCAATAGGTAGAGCTATGGTAAGGAAACCTGAAGTATTTTTGATGGATGAACCGATGTCGAATCTTGATAACGAAATTAAAAATAGAATGCTTAAAGAAATAATGAAGCTGCATAGAGAATTGAAAGTTCCTTTCATCTATGTAACTCACGATCAATCTGAGGCAATGACGATAGCTGATAAAATTATCGTTATGCGTGACGGATTGATACAACAGATAGGAGATAGAGTGGATATATACGAAAATCCTGTAAATATTTTCGTGGCAGAATTTATTGGAAGTTTAAAAATCAACTTGATAGATGGTAAAATAGAAAAAAAAGATGGAAAATATTTTTTTATGAGTAAATATTTTAAAAAAGAACTTAAAAATATAAATTTAGAAAATATTTTAGAAAAAAATATAGTTCTGGGAATAAGACCGGAATATATATTTAAAAGTGAGAACGGCCCGTTAAAAATAGATATAAATAACAGAGTTTATTTGGACAAAAGTTATGTGTATGGCAGTGTTGAAGATTTAGAGATAGCGGTTACAACTGACAAAAAAGAAAAAATAAATGAAGACTTCGATAACTTTGATTTTTATGAAGAAAACATTTTGATTTTTGATGCCACAAGCGGAAATAGAATAAACTAAAAAAAACTATGAAAATATTATAAAATATTATATAATTAAAAGTAAACATAAATTTTTTTTGGGGGAAATTTAACTTAAATGGAACAGAAAAATAGAAGTGTCATTATTGATTTGATGCGTTTAACAGGATTGATACTTGTTACTATATTTCATTTGTATGATTACAAGGCGACGTACTACGGTGTTTTGATTTTTTTTGTGTTGAGCGGATATTTGATAACGGAAAGTTTAGAAACGAGAGAAGCTAGATACAGAGATTTTTTATTTAACAGGGTGAAAAAAATATATCCACCAATGATGGCAACAATTTTGTTGTCGCTTCTTATCTATATTTTCGTAAACGGGCATTTAACACCAAATCTCGTTTCCACATCAGTATCTACAATGCTTGGAGTGAGTAACATACATCAAATAGTAAATGGTATTTCATATTTCGATAATTACAGTTCAGATATGCTTTTTAAACATACTTGGGCATTGGCAATAGAAATACAATTCTATGTATTTTTTCCGCTTATTATCTATATCTGTAATAGATCAAAAGAAAATTCAAAAAAAATTAAATTGATAGTTTTGACAATTTTAATTTTATTGTCTCAGGCAACTATGGTATATAAATTGAAAACGACAGCAGATTACACATATTTATATTACGCTACGGAAACAAGAATACAAAGTTTGTTGATAGGAGCGTTATGCTACTATATACCATATAATAAACTTATAAATAATAAGCTATTTTCTTATATAATGATGGCACTTATGACTATCGTATTTTTTGCGTGTTCATTTTATTTCGATTATAAGTCAGCATTTAACTATATGGGAGGAATATTTTTAATAAGTATTTTTATTTCTATATTTTTAGTAGAAGTGAAAAAATTAAATGTAGTCTGTGATAATTTCTTACTAAAAAAAATATCTGTAATAGGAAAACACAGTTACGCTTACTATCTTCTACAATATCCTATTATGATTTTTGCCAGAGAATATTTTAAATGGTCAGACATCGATTATTCTATATCAGTTTCTATACAGATTATAGTTTTGATTGTGCTAGCAGAAATATTTTATTACATTTTTGAGAAAGGAAGCAACTCTATGCAACTGAAAAAAATAATAGTACTTTTAATCGCGTACATTTTAACGATTTTTAATTCGCCTATAGTTAGAGCTACCGAAGTTGAAAAACTTGAAGAAATAATAGGATTGGACGACAAATTTTTAGCTAAACATAAAAATGCTGTAAATATTGGAGAAATTCCTATAGAAGATGACGATTACACAGAAGAATCAGAAAATATTGAAGCAGAAAAAACTACGGATGATAGTTTGGAAATTACAGAAGATGAAAATGTAAGCTACGATTTTGAAAATTTGGATGAAATAGATTTGCTTGAACAAAGATTTTTAGAAGATGAAAAAACAGTTGAAGAAAATGTAGAAATTCCGAAAGAAGATAGGACGGAAAAAAAGATTGAAAAAGTTGAGCAGAAAGAAAAAAATGAAAATGTAGAACGGCTTGATAAAAAAGAAAAAAAAGAGGAGAAAAAAACTGAGCAGAAGCCGGTAATAGACGCTCATAAAAGTGGAGCTATAACTTTTATAGGAGATTCCGTTATGAAAATGGCGGAAAATCAACTTAAAAAAGATTTTGCAGGATCGTATGTAGATGCAAAAGTATCAAGACAATTCGTTGTTCTACCAGATTTATTAAAAAGTTTAGAAAAACAAGGACATTTAAAAGATATTGTAATCATTCACTTGGGAACTAACGGAGTAATAAATAAAAAAGCTTTTGATGACACGCTTGCAATACTTAAAAATAGAAAAGTGTATTTTATAAACTGTGTCGTTCCTAAGCACTGGGAAAAATCTGTTAATAGCAGTATAAATGAATGGGCAAAAGAATATTCTAATGTAAAAATTATTGATTGGTATAAGAGAGCCAAAGGCAAGAGGGAATTATTTTATAACGATGCAACACATTTGAAACCTGAGGGAGTTAAGGCCTATATCTCTTTAATAAATGAAAATATAAAATGATGGAGTTGAAATATGGCTGATATTTTATTTGATAGCATATCTGAAAAATCTAACTCACCAAAGGTAGTAATACTCACTCACGGAGATGCAGATGGATTAGTTGCAGCCCTAGTCGTAAAAGCTTTTGAAAGTTTAAACGGCGTAAAAAATTTTTTGGTAATGTGCAGTATGGATGTTTCACATGAAGTTACAGAAAAAACTTTGGAATATATATCCAATTACACTAGTTTAAGTTCGAGAGATAAATTATATATTTTAGATAGATCCATACCTAGCTGTTCGTGGTTAAAAATGCGTTATCTTAACTACACAAAAATTATTAATATAGATCACCATTTAACAAATCAGCCTCATTTATATGAGAACGAAGAAATTTGTAAAAATATAGAATTTGTTTGGAGTGATAAGAAAAGTGCTGCATATCTTGCTTTAGATTATTTTGAAAAATTTAATTATAAAGAAGAATTTAAAAATTTACATGAAAAGTTAAAAACGCTTAGTGTGGCTACATCTTGTTGGGATATATTTACTTGGAAGAATTTAAAAAATGATGGCGAGGATAAACTTTTGAAAGAAATGGCATTTTCTATCAATGCTGCAGAAAAAATTCTTGGATCTGTACCTTTTTTTGATTTTTTAGAGAAAAATTTAAATGAAAAAGATTTTAATAAAATAGTTTTCGATTATTTCTATAAATTAAACGATGCATACAAATTGAAAATAAATGGTATTTACAATTTTGCTAAAAGATCTATACACGAAGTAACATTTAAAAAATATAAAATGGCTGTTATATACGGCGTAGATATGAATTATTATTCTATAATTTCTGATATGATACTTGAAGAAAAAAATAATAATTACGATATAGTTGCATTTTTGAGTTATCTTGGCAATGTTTCACTTAGAAGCAAGGGAGATGCAGATGTAAGTGATATAGCAAGTAAACTTGGTAGATTTTTATGTTTTGATGGCGGTGGCCATAAAAATGCTTCAGGTTGTAGAATCTTTAGTAAAGATAAAATTAAAATGGATATGACGCGTGTGTTTGAAGATGCACTAAAATTAATAGAATACAAATAAAAAAAGAATCTAGTTTAACTAGATTCTCTTAATATATAAACTATTTTAATTCGTCAGCGTTAAAAGCAAATTCTATGAATCCTTCTGAATGAGGAGCAATTACTGCTGGATCGAAGAAAGCTATAGCCTTATCATCTTTAAAGTAAAAATTAAGTGATGAGAAATCGTCTACGTGCATACCGAAAGTATCAAATGTAGAACCGTCAAATTTTTGTTTATTATCTATAGCAGCATTAATTTTATCAAGTATGGCTTGTTTTTTTTCTGCACTGATAACATTGTCTAATTTGTATTCGTCTTTAGTTTTGTTATCTATATTAACTGCGACTTTAGTTGGTTCTGCATGTGCTCCACCTGTATACAAAGAAGCGTCTATAAGAACAGAAGTTACTCCAAGATTTTTGTTTTCAAACACTTCGTAGTTAGTTTTCATAGTGTAAGGAGCAGTAGGTGTAATATTTGAAGATTCAGTTTCTAACATTTGAGCATATTGTTTAATAGAAGATTCTATGTCAGAAAAAGCTCTACTAACATTTTCTGAAACTTCTCCTTTAACTGTAGGGTATGTTGCAGCAACTTCAAAGTTTTCATTAGATTTGTTTAATTCAGTTTTTTGAATTTCAAATTTCTTATCACCACAAGAAATCAATGTAGCAGTAAGTAATAAAGTAGTTAATATTTTTTTCATATATATTCCTCCTAAATTTTTTTTGTATATGCTAATCTTAACACATAATTTAAAATTTGTAAATAGTACAGTGGAGTTTTTAAAATGAACAATATAAAAATAGTGTACCAATATGATGGTGGAAATTACTTCGGAATGCAAAAACAGTTCCGAAATAGAACGATAGAGAGTGAAATTGTAAAAATTATTGAAATAATTACCAAAGAAAAAATAAATTTGATAACGGCGGGTCGTACCGATAGAGGTGTACATGCTCTATGTCAAGTTTCAAATTTTCATACACATTTAAATATAGATGCCAAAAAGTGGAAGTATATATTAAACAGAGGGCTTCCGAACGATATAAGAGTAGTGGATGTAGCGATAGTCGACAAAAAATTTCATTCAAGATTTGACGCAAAAAAAAGGGAGTATGAATACCATATTAGCTGGGATGAAAGCCCTTTTAAGTCAAGATATAATTTAATTGTCAAGCAAGAAATAGATTCAGAAAAACTCAAACAAATTTTAAAAGTTGTGGAGGGGGTACACAATTTTAAAAATTTTAAAATTGCTGAAGATGTAAAAAAAAATACGACAAGAGAAATATATGAGGTGGATGTTTTACAAGTTTCAGAAAAAGAAATAAAAATAAAAATTTCTGCACCTTCATTTTTAAGATCGCAGGTCAGAATAATAGTGGGAACTGCACTTGATATCTATTTTGAAAGAGCGGATAAAAATACTATGATAGAAATGTTAAATAATTTTGATAGAGACTACAAAAAAACTTTGGCAGAACCACAGGGTCTATTTTTATCTAAGATAGAATATTAATGGAGGTAGGAATGGAAATTGTCAGAATAAAAGAAGCGAAAGAGCCTCTTTTGTCAAAAATCATCGAATTGGAAGAACAGGCTTTTGAAGGAAACGGTAATGTCGACTTGTGGATAATAAAAGCTCTAATCAGATACGGTCTTGTTTATATTTTAGTAGAAGAAAATGAAGTTATTTCCATAGTTGAATATATGAGATATTTTGATGAAAATTCCGTTTTTCTATACGGTATATCGACCATAAAAAATAAAAGACATAAGGGCTATGCTACCAAAATAATGAAATATACCGAAGATGTACTTAAAAAAACTGGCATAGAGAAAATTTCTCTTACAGTAGATCCTAAAAATAATATAGCTATTGAAATGTATAAAAAATTTGGATACGAAACTGTTGAATTTCAAAAAGATGAGTATGGTGAAGGAATAGATAGATATTTGATGATAAAAAAAATATAAAAACGGCGTAAGATTACGCCGTTTTTTTATTTGATTTTTAACTATTTTTTAATTTCGTTTTTAGGATCGAATTTAAATTTAACATTTGAATCAGTGTAATTTTCCATTTTAGGGTGTTTTTTCATAAATTGAATTAAGCTTTCAGCGTCAGGAAGATAAGTATCTTCTCCGCCTCTTTCTTTACTAACTTTTCCAAATGTAGTGTATCCGTCTTTTCCAGAAGCTATATATGCATTTGTTCCAACTCTGTAAGTCTTAGCAGGATCTACTTTTTCCCACGCACCAGTTTTAGAATTTTGAACTTCTATTTTAGTAACTCTTTCTCCGTTTTTGTTAGGATATTGAGTAGCTTCATATCTAACTCCAGCTCCGTAAGGGAAAGCCCCTGTTGAACCTTCAACTAAAGCATATTGTAAAGCATCTTCTATAACTTGTTTAACTTCTGCTCCAGTCATTTCTAAAATGAATAGAGTATTTCCGAAAGGAAGTATAGTGTAAGCGTCGTTGAAAGAAATTTCACCAGGTTGTATGTCAGCTCTTACTCCACCAGAATTTTGTATAGTAAGATCTAACGCTTTACCAGCATGTTTCATTTGTTCTAACATAGTTTCAGCAACGAATCTAGTAGCTACAGATCCCTTAGGATTTGCAGTGTTAGGAATTCTGTTAGCTGATCCACCAGGCATAGGAGCACCAGTTAAAACTCCAACTATTTGGCCACCAAGTTTTTGTTTTTCTTCTTTATATTTTTCTAAAGTTTCTGCAGCTTTTGCATCTGCAACTGCTTCTTTAAAATAATGATGAGCTTTTAAAGTATTTATAATTTCTTCTCTTTCAGTACCTTCAGGACTGTATTTCTTACCGTCTTTATCTTTTCTAGTAAATTTAGAATCTTTGTGGAAAGGTATAACAGGATGTCCTTCTATAGAAGTAACTATACCGTCTTTGTCAAATTGAACTTTTAAATGTCCTAAGAATTTAGAATATTCCCAACCTTCTACAACGTAAACAGGTTCTCCTGCAGGTGAAGTAAATTTAGTAGGATATTCAGATTTAACTTGTAGACCGAAATCTTTTAACGCTTCGTCACCGAATAGATAGTGAGTATCTCCAGTGATTATAACGTCGATTCCTGAAACTTTTTGAGCAATTTCAAAGTTTTTTTCGGCTCCACCGTGACAAAGTAATATAATTTTATTAACGCCTTGTTCTTTTAAAATGTCTGCATATTTTTGAGCAGTTTCTACTTCGTCAGTAAATAATATATCTGCTCCCGGACTTGAAGATTCTTTAGTCTTTTTAACTACATCAAGACCAATAATTCCAACTTTTTGTCCATTAAAATCTTTAATGTCATATGGTTTCCAATAATTTTCTAAAATACTTCCACTTTGTGGAACAACATTAGAAGAAAGAACAGGAAC
>JAEWEF010000010.1 GCA_023389595.1 Fusobacteriota bacterium | reverse complement strand
TTGGATATAAATTTAACTTCTAATTTATAACTAAAAATTTAAAAAGCATGAATTTTATTCATGCTTTTTTTTATTTATTAAATTCCTTCGTCTTCTTCTATTAAAATGTTCATTTGCTGCCAATCGTAAAATTCTTTTAGCTTGTACGGTATTGTATCGTTTGCATGAGCGGTAGCTATCATTTCATCTTCAGATAATTTGTATACAATTTTGTGTTCTTCAAAATCGTCAGTCATCATATCTCTGTATTCGTAAAATTTTCCGTTACTTTTTAGTTCGTCAATTATTTTTTTAATCTCATCAGGTGTAAGTCTTTTTATTTCCAAAATTTCACTTCCTTTCATTTATTATTTCATAAATTTTTTTCGTATAGTTAAAATCTGTGCTGCAACAGCTACCAAAAATATAAAAATCGAATTTTTTCAAAAAATTTTCTGCATAAAAAGAAAATTCTTCAAATTTTTTTTCGTAATTTTTTTTAGAATCGACATTTGGATAAAAAATTATTTTTTTATTAAAAATTTTTAGTTGTTCTAAAAATTTATCCATGCCTTTTATACCAAAGCCGCAGTTAAAACCTATAACTTTAACGAAATCTCTTTCGAATTTTTTGAAAATTTCTAAAAAATTTTCTCCAGAAAAAATTTTTCCTTCTTCGTTTATAGTTATAGAAAAAATTATCACCTTGTTGATTTTATTTTTTATGCTGTCGATAACTTCAAAGATAAGTTCTATATTTTTGTAATCGAAAAAAGTTTCTAACAAAATAAAATCTACATCACTTTCGATAAATGCTTCCAATTGATACAAATAACTGTTTTTTAATTTTGTAAAAATATTTTTATCTTCGTTATGACTCAAAATTATATTTGACGGACCTATTGCTCCAGCTATGTAAATTTTTTTGTTAATTTTTAATTCTTGAATTGCATTTTTTGCAATTGCAGCTGCTTTTTTTGATAAGTCGTAAGATGAAATATTTTTTTCTAAATAAATTTGGTTTGCATTAAAACTGTTGGTTGTAACTACATCTGCACCGGCCAAAATATATTTTTTATGAATTTCTTTTACAAGTTCTTCGTCGTTTAAACAAAACAAATCGGTAAATTCATATTTTTTATTAAAATGTTTAAAAGCTTCAGCTGTCGATCCATCTAATATTAAAACTTTTTTCATAAGAACGCCTCGTTTTTATTTTTTACTCAACGGTAACAGATTTTGCAAGATTTCTCGGTTTGTCTATATCAAGATTTAAACTAAGAGCTTTATAATAAGATAGATATTGCATAGCCACAACTGCACAAAGTGGAGTTAAAAAATTTCCACAAGAATTAATTTTTATGTTTTCATCAGAAACTTGATCCATTTTACTTTTTTCTGTTCCTATACTAATTACATAAGCACCTCTTGCTTTAACTTCTTTAATGTTTGCTATCATTTTCTCGTCCATATCATCATTTGTACAAATTGCAACAACCATAACATTTTTTTCTATCAAGGCTATAGTTCCATGTTTTAATTCTCCGGCAGCTATAGCCTCAGTATGCATATAACTTATTTCTTTCATTTTTAAGCTGCCCTCTCTTGCAATTTTTTCATCTATACCTCTGCCTATATAAAAACCGTTATGAAAATTTTCTGTTTTGTAAATTATATTTTTGATTTTTTCTTTTTGTGAAATTAAATTTTGAATGCCACTTATTAATTCTTTTACATCTTGCAAATAGTTTTTTAAATTTTCTCGAGAAATTTTGTTTTTTATTTCAGCAAAATAAATTGCAAAAAGATACAGAACTAAACATTGAGCTGTGTAAGCCTTAGTTGATGCAACAGAAATTTCTGGGCCAGCTAAAGTATAGATAACTGCATCGGCCTCTCTCGTAATTGTTGAACCGAGAACGTTTGATATGGCAAGAGTTTTTGCTCCCATTTCTTTTGCAAATTTTAAACTCATTAATGTGTCATATGTTTCGCCAGACTGACTAATAAAAATTGCAAGAGTATTTTCATCAATATTCGGTTCTTCGAATCTAAATTCAGAAGCAATATCGACAGAAATTTCCATATCGACAATTTTTTTGAAAAAATATTTTGCCTGCAGTCCAGCGTGATAAGCTGTACCACAAGCCACTATGTAAATTTTATTTATTTTTTCTAAATTTATATTTTCAAGTTGCTCATCGAAATTTATTTTATTTTCATCGGCGTAAACATTTAAGGTTTTTTGTATAATTTCAGGTTGTTCTTCAATTTCTTTTATCATAAAATGCTCGTAACCACATTTTGTTGCTTGCTCAAAATTCCAATTTATTTCATTTATTTCTCTTTTTACTTCGTTATTATTTTTATCGAAAATAACAACTTCGTTGTTGCTTATATATCCCTTATCACCATCTTCAACAAAAATTATTTTGTTAGTGTGTTTTAAAATTGCAGAAATATCTGATGCAATAAAATTGTTTTTTTCACCTAAACCTATTATAAGTGGACTGTGATTTTTGCAGAAAAATATTTTATTTTTTTCATCTTTGTGCATAATTGCAAGTGCATAACTCCCTCTAATTTTTTCTAAAACTTTATTTAGAGTTGACATTGCATTGCCGTCATAAATTTTAGAAAATAATTGTGCGACAACTTCGCTATCTGTGTCGGAATTAAACTTTACATTTTGTGCAACAAGTTCATTTTTTAATTCCAAATAATTTTCTATTATTCCGTTATGAACGAGCATAACATCTTTTTTTTCGCTGTAATGAGGATGAGCATTTTTATCTATAGGCAAGCCGTGAGTTGCCCATCTAGTGTGACCTATACCTATGTTAGATTCTTTTTTTATATTTTTTATGTACTCTCTTAAATTTGAAATTCTTCCCTGTTTTTTTTCGACATATAAATTTTCATCTGATATGTATGCTATACCTGACGAATCGTAACCTCTATATTCTAATTTTTCTAAACTTTCTAAAATAGTATCGATAGCATCATAATTGCTCCCAGCGTAACCAACTATACCACACATATTAATTCTCCTTTTGCAAAAAAATCTTTGTATTAAATTTAAAAATCAAAAATAATTTAAAAAGAGAGGAAAAAATTTTATTTTCCTCTAATTAAAAAATTATTTTATATAATCCCTTTGCCCTAAAATTTCTTTTAAAATTATTTCGTCAGTTTCTTTCATTCCGTATTTTGCAATATTACCTACAGTTTTTATTGTTTCATCCAATTTAGATTTAACTATGCCATGACCTATTTCATAACTGTTTAAAGTTTTTGCCTGATCGTAACCTAAAAATGCATTTCTTAAAGATGAAGTAATTTTTCCAGCACAAGATGCCTTTGCTCCATCACAAATTACACCAGAATTTACTGCCAGCCCGTTAGATAGTGCTTCCATTAGTACTGTTTTGCTGTCGCCTTTAATAAAAGCTATACCACAAACTGAAGCACAGGCTGCCGAAACAACGCCACAGTAAGCAGATAATTTTCCAATATTTTCTTTTAAATAAAAACCTATTAAATTTGCAAAAATTAATCCTCTATAAAATTTATCTTTTTCTATATTGTTGTCATTGCAGTAAACTATTATGGGAACAGCAACTGTTATACCTTGATTGCCACTACCAGAATTTATTACAACTGGCAATTCACAACCGCTCATTCTCGCATCAGAACCTGCCGCTGCATACGCAGTTAATTTTTCGTAATAATTTGACGGATTATTTTTTAAAATTATACTTCCTATATTAGAACCCCAGTCATTTTCTAAACCTTCTTTAGCTATCGCCAAATTATAATTAATTTGTTTGTCTAGTATATCTAAAAGTGGAGTATAATCTACTTCGTTTGCAAAATCATAAATTTTGTCAAAAGAAAAATCCATTTTTTCTTCTTCACTTTCGACTTGCTTATTATCTAATAAAATTTCTCCGTTTTTTTCCATAAAAATTATATTCGTATGAGATTTTTGAATTATTACTCTGGCAGAATTTTTTTTATTTTTCATAGAGATATCTATGTATAAATTTGCAACATCAGGAACTAAATTAACTTTTAATATCCCTTGCTCTATTAATTTATCACATCTTTCAAGTTGATTTTTATCTATTTCTGATAAAACTTCTAACTCCTTTGATGAATCTCCTAAAAATGCTCCTGCAACAACAGAAATATAAATCCCATGCCTACCATCTGTTCCAGGAACTTTAACGCTATTAGCATTTTTTATTATATTTCCAGACAAGTTTGCAACAATTTCGTCTGGTTCATCAACTATTAAATCTCTAACTTTTGCAGCACAATAAGCTAGTGCTATTGGTTCGGTACAACCAAATGCTGCAAGCAATTCTTTTTTTAAAAAATCTATATAATTCATTTTTTTCTCCTTACTAACATTCTTTATAAACATCTCTAACTGAAGCTTGATGTAGTGGTGTAAGAGTAATTTCAGGAACTTGAACATTGTCAGGAAGATTACAAATATAAACTATCACATCTGCAATATCTTCAGCAACAAGAGGATTAATTCCCTTATAAACATTTTTTGCTTTTTCCTTATCACCAGAAAATCTCACTATACTAAATTCAGTTTCAACAAGACCTGGTTTTACATTTGTAACTTTAATGTTTGTATCGATAAGATCTATTCTCATCGCGTCACTAAAACTTTTCACTGCAGCCTTAGATGAACAATAAATACTTCCACCACCGTATGAAAAATCTCCTGCAACAGAACCGACATTTATTATAGTAGAAATTTCTTTGTGTTTTAACATCAAAGGTATTACAGAAGTAGAAACATACATCAAACCTTTTACGTTAGTGTCTATCATTTTGTCAATTTTTTCAAAAGTGTAATCGAAAACTTTATCTGTTCCTATTGCAAGTCCGGCATTATTTACAAGCACATTAATTTTTTTCCATTCATCAGGAAGTGAATTTATTTTTTCGCTTACATCTTGAGCACTACTTACATCAATTTGTAAAGGTAAAATTTTTACACCAAATTTATCAGACAACTCTTTAGAAATTTCATCTAAAATATTTTTTCTTCTTGCAGTTATAATTAAATTCATTCCCATCTTAGCAAGAGATTCACAGCAAGCTTTTCCTATTCCACTACTTGCACCAGTGATTAAGGCTATTTTATTTTCTAATCTGTTATCCATAATATACCTCCACTTCGTTTTGTTTTATTTTTATTTTAACATTTAGAAATAATAGAGTAAATAGAAAAATATAAAATAAAAATTAAAATTATTAGAATTGTAAAATATAGAAATGCAAAAAAAATTATGATATAATGAAAAATAGAACTTTATAATATTTTTTAAGGAGAAAAATGTCTAAAATAATAGAAACTTTTTCTTTTGTTGTTGATGAAAATGGAAACGAACAAAGATTAGATAAATATATAAGTGAAAGTTTAGAAGAAGTCACAAGAAGCTATGTAGAGAAATTAATAGGCGGTAATTTTGTTCGTGTAAATGATATTTTATGTAATAAAAAATCAAAAAAACTTAAATTAAATGATAGATTGGAAATCGATATACCTGAAGAAGATGAAATTGAATTATCGCCAGAAAATATTCCGATTGATATAGTTTATGAAAATGAAAATTTTTTAATAATAAATAAACAGGCTGGATTAGTCGTTCATCC
>JAEWEF010000080.1 GCA_023389595.1 Fusobacteriota bacterium | reverse complement strand
TTTCTGAAAGACTCGAAAAAACTTTTAAGCAACTTGATAAAAGATACTACGATTTATTAGATGATGAAATTAACGAAAACGAAAGAAAGTCTCTCGAAAAAGATTATAGAAATTTCTATACCGATTTAATAAAATCAAGATTCGATAGAAAAATTAACGTTACTGAATATATGAATAAAACAAAACTTAGAATAGACTACTTAACTGATTTAGAGTAATTAGTTTTACTTTTATTTTTTTTTAAAATATGTTATCCTTTAAATATAAATTAATTAAGAGGTGATTTTATGAAAATATGTGAAAATGCTGTAGTTACTCTTGAAGTAAAAGTTTATGATGCAGATACAAATGAATTGTTAGAAAGTACAGAGGAACTAGGGCCATTCCAATATATTCAAGGTACAGGATCTTACGTTCCAACTATAGAATTAGAATTGGACGGTAAATCTAAAGGATATAAAACTACAGTTAATTTAACTCCTATGCAAGGTTACGGAGAATATAACGAAGACGATATTGAAACTGTAGATAAATCTGAATTCTCTGATTTTGCAGATATTTATGAAGGAATGGAATATATTACTGAATACGAAGATGGTTCTGAAGTAGAAACAAAAATAATTAAAATTGAAGGAGATGAAGTTACAGTAGATTATAATCACCCTTTTGCTGGTAAAAATTTGCGTTTTGAAATAGAGGTAATAGGTGTAAGAGAAGCCTCTCCCACAGAATTAGAACACGGTCATGTTCACTTCCACGGATTTGATGATGACTGTAATTGTCATTAATATAAAGGAGAACGAATATGAAAATATCTCTTGGTTGTGACCACGGTGGTTTTAATTTAAAAGAAAAAATAAAAAAATATTTAATCGATAAAGGATACGAAGTTATAGATAAAGGTACTCACTCTCTTGACTCAGTCGATTATCCAAAGTATGGTCAATTAGTTGCTAACAGTGTTGTTAACAAAGAGAGCGATTTGGGTATAATTTTTTGTGGAACTGGTATAGGAATATCTATTGCTGCAAATAAAATAAAAGGAATTAGAGCAGCTCTTTGCTCTAACACTACTATGGCAAGATTATCAAGACAACATAATGATGCAAATATTTTAGCTTTAGGCGAAAGAATTACTGGAGAAATTTTAGCAATAGATATAGTTGACACTTTCATTAATACTAAATTTGAAGGTGGAAGACACGCAAAAAGAGTTAGTGAAATAGAATGTAATTGTGATTTATTTTAAAGGAGATGTTATGAGTTCACTTTTTACTAAAATTATTAACAGAGAAATTCCAGCTGATATAGTTTATGAAGATGAAAAAGTTATTGCTTTTAAAGATATCAATCCTGTAGCAAAATTTCATGTGCTAGTTGTTCCTAAAAAAGAAATTTCTAATATAAATGAAATTAAACCTGAAGATTCAGAATTAATAGGTTACATTTTTTTAGTAATACAAAAATTAGCAAAAGAATTTGGAATAGACAAATCTGGTTATAGAGTTGTTTCTAATTGCAATGAAGATGCAGGACAAACTGTTTTTCATATACATTTTCATCTGATAGGAGGAAATCCTTTAGGAACTATGGTATAAAATAAAAAATAAAATGCACCATAAGGTGCATTTTTTATTTTACTAAAAATTGTTTGTATGTTTCATATTCTCTTTTTTGTAAAATAGCATTTATTTTTATTCCATTTTCTAAAAATTCTTCGTTCTTAACAACTGCTTTTTTATGAATTTGTGATGAAATATCTGTTCTGTTATAAGGTATGATAAGTTCGCATTCAAATTTTTCGTTATTAATATTTTCAGAAATTATTTTTATCAATTCATCTATGTTTTTTTCTTCTTTAGCACTTATCAAAACATTTGGTATTCCATTTATTTTTTCTCTAACTTTTTGAATATTTTCTTCCGTTGCAATTTCATATTTATTTAAAACTACAATTTGTTTTTTATCCATGCAACCAAGTTCATCCAAAACTTTTTCGACAGCATCTATTTGTTCAACAACTTGGTCATTTGATACATCAACAACATGAAGTATAAGATCAGAAAAAATTACTTCTTCTAATGTAGATTTAAAAGATTCAACGAGATCGTGAGGAATTTTTCTGATAAATCCTACCGTATCAGTTAGCGAAATAATTTTTTTATCGGGTAGCATTATAGTTCTTGTAGTTGTATCAAGAGTTGCGAAAAGCATATTTTCTGCAAAGACATCATTTTTTATAACGCCATCAACAGGAAATTTTTTTACAAGTAAATTTCTTAAAGTTGATTTTCCAACATTTGTGTACCCAACAAGAGAAATTTTATCAATATCGGAATTTTCTCTTTTACTTCTCTGATTAATTCTAATTTTTCTTTCTTTTTCAAGTTCATTTTTTAAAAAAGAGATATTTTCTCTTATTCTTCTCTTATCAATTTCTAATTTTTTTTCACCAGGACCTCTTGTTCCTACTCCACCACCAAGCCTTGACATAGATTTTCCATATCCTATAAGTCTGTTACTTCTATATTTAAGTTGTGCAAGTTCAACCTGTATTTTAGCTTGATTAGTTCTTGCCCTTCTTGCAAAAATATCTAATATAAGAGTTGTTCTGTCTATAGTTTTTGTTCCAGTAATCTCTTCTAAATTTTTTATTTGTAATCCACTTAGTTCATCATCAAATATTATTAAGTTAGCCATACAAACTTGAGTTTTTAAATCCAACTCTTTTACTTTGCCTTCACTTATGAAAAATTTTGGGTTAATTTTATTTTTATTTTGCAAAAAAGTCCCAACAACTTCTATATCACAAGCTCTTGCTAACTCAGCAAGTTCATCTAATAGCTCTTTGCCAGAAACTCCAACAAGTATTGCATATTCTTTGTCAGATTCAGTTTTATAAATACTTTCTTTTTCTCTTAAAGTTTTTTCTATTTCGTTTACTTTTGGTAAAAAATCGAATTCTTCTATATTTTTTGTAAAATGTTTTTCACATTTTTTATCATCTTCTAAAAAATTACAAAAACCTATTTCATATCCAGTAATTCCATTTTCTGTAATTCCTATCGAAACAATACAATCTAATCTCATTAACATAAGTGCAGATAAATCTACTGACGAAAGATGAGGATTACCACCGGGATGGGTATGTATCATTCTAATACCGGATAATATTCCTCTGTAATTATAGCTTGGCAAACTAACAGTTGATGAATCTCCTATGCTTATAAATTCTATTTCTCCATCTCTATTTACAGCAAGATTTATTTCTCTATTTATATTTGCACTTATTTTTGCTACAACTTGTGCAAGTTCTTCATCAAATATTTTTCCTTTTTCAATTTTAAATTCATATAGCTTAGATAATGTATCTAAAACAGAATTTCTTATTCCTTTTATATTCCCATTTATCTTTTTCATATTTTCTCCTAAACTTATATAAATTTTTTCACATTATAGCATATAATTTATATTTTTATAATCTCGATTTTCTAAACAAAAAAGACAGCTAATCAGCTGCCTATTTTAAAATTTTATTTATATTTTTATTTAAG
>JAEWEF010000025.1 GCA_023389595.1 Fusobacteriota bacterium | reverse complement strand
GTATCTATAATTAATTTTTCTTTCAACATTTTAATGCTCCTACTTCTTTTACTTGAGCTCCTTTATAACTAACCGCTATACTCGCTGCTTCAGTTGCATATTCCAAAGCATCCTTATAATTTAGTTTGTTTAAATCAAATTTAGTATAGAATGCTCCAACAAAAGTATCTCCTGCTCCAGTTGTATCAACAACATTAACCTTTTTAGATTCTACATATATATTATTTTTTTTATCGATATATTTTGATCCATTGGCACCAAGAGTTAATATTACACTTTTAACTCCAATTTCTATTAATTTTTTTGCTATATAATCATAATCATTAATATTTTTTTCGTTAAAAATATTTATAGCTAAAAATTCCAATTCTGTTTCATTAACTATCAAACAATCTATCATTTTAAAATATTTTTCTTCTATGTTTCTTGCCGGTGCTAAATTATAAGCTATATATTTTTTCATCTCATAAGCTTTTTCAATAACATATTTTATAGTGTTAATATTAATTTCATTTTGTAAAATAACTATGTCAGATTTTTTTAAAAATTCAAGACTATTTTCTATATCTTTTTCAGAAACATCTTCATTTGCTCCGGGAACTATTATTATTTGATTTTCAAAATCTTTATTCAAAGTAATGAAGGCACTCCCAGTATTTTTATCAGATATAGCTATGCACGAAGTATTAAGATTATTTTTTTGAAAATAATTTAAAATTTCCTTTCCTAAAGAATCATTTCCAACTCTTGATACAAAAGTCACATCAGATCCTAACATACTAGCATTATAGGCTTGATTAGCTCCTTTTCCACCATAGTTAATTTTAAAATTTTTAGATAAAACTGTTTCACCAGCTTTTAAAAAATTTTCTACCTCTACACAGTAATCTACGTTTATGCTTCCAACAACAAATATTTTATTCAATATTCCCTCCAATTTTGTTAGAAATTATTTTTCATAAGGTTTTCCTACAGCCTTAGGAGCTCTAGCTTTTCCTATAAATCCTATTAAAACTATAAGTGTTATTACATAAGGTATCATCGATAAAAATTGTTGTGGTATATCTAGAGAAATTGCCTTTGAATAGTCAGAGAAAGATTGTCCAAAAGCAAATAAAAGTGATGCAAGTATCGCTCCAAGAGGATTCCATTTACCAAATATCATAGCTGCTATAGCTATATATCCTCTCCCAGCTGACATATTATTAACGAATTGCTGTAAAATAACAGTTGACATATATGATCCACCAAGACCAGCACATAAACCTGATATTATTACTCCACAATATCTATATTTATATACACTTATTCCAACTGTATCTGCAGCAAGTGGATGTTCTCCTACTGTTCTTAATCTAAGTCCAAAAACTGTTTTATAAACTACAAGATAAAGAATTATTGCTAATATATATATTATAGGTAAAACAATACCAACTTGAGCTGTACTTTTAGCTTGAGGTGTAGTTCCTGCAACATTAAATAAAGTTTTTATTAAGAAACTAGTGGTAGCAAGTGCAAAAAGATTTATTGCAACTCCACTAACTATTTGATCACCTTTAAGGTGTATACTAATAAAAGCATGTATGCAAGATATAAGACCACCTATTATAGTTCCTACCAACATAGCTAGATAAGGATTACCTGTAAAATAATTCACTGCTGCTGATGCAAAAGCTCCAGATAACATCATGCCTTCTAATCCAAGATTAGTAACTCCAGATAATTCTGACATGCATCCTCCTACAGCTGTTATCAAAACTGGAGGAGCAAGGACTATAGTTTGTTTTAATAACACCAAAATACTTTCCATATTATTTTTTCTCCCTTCTCTTATCTAGAAAATACTTAAATGCATTCTCTGAAGTAACTAATATTATTATTATAGCTTGTATTATATAAACTATTTCTTTATCTAGTCTATATTCTAGTTGTAATGTTTGTCCACCTATTTCTAATGCAGCATAAAAGATTGCTGCAAATATTATTCCTATAGGATGATTTCTTCCTAAAAGTGCAACTGCTATACCTGTAAATCCAAAATCACCCATTATTAAATCTGTATAAATATATTTAGTAGACCCTCCCATAACACGTTCGGCTCCACCTATACCAGCTATAGCTCCAGCTATCCCCATAGATAAAAATGCTATAAGCTTTGTATTTATCCCAGCATTTTCTGATGCAGTAATATTGTGTCCAACTGCTTTTATTTTATAACCTAGTGTTGTACTTTTAAAGAAATAATAAACTCCTATACATATAAGTATCGCTAGTATAAACCCAACGTTTAAATACTGTTTAGTAATTTCTTGAAATAAAGTTGGTAGCCTAACTCCTTCAGCTAGAGGCAATGTTTGTGTGTTAGATGACGCTGGATCCTTCATAGGAGAAGTAAGTAAGTAATTTTGAAAAAATGCCATTATGTAATTTAACATTATAGTACAAATAACTTCATTTATTCCTAAAATAGCTTTTAAAAATCCAGCTATACCAGCAAGTATAAACCCACATAATGCAGCAACTAACAAAGCTATAAATATATTGTTAAATATACCATGAAAATAAACTCCTACAACTGTTGCTCCAAGCCCTCCTGCTATCATCTGTCCTTGAACACCTATGTTAAATAATCCACTCTTAAAAGCAAACATTACTGCTAAAGATGAATATAATAGAGGTGTTGCATAAACTAATGTTTTAGCAAGTCCATTAAAAGGAAATCTTGATGAAGTTTGGTAGAATGCTGCCTTTATCATACTACCGTATGCCATTATAGGATTTGCTCCTTTGGCATAAATTACTACTCCTCCTATTATCAATGCAATAAATATAGCACAAAATGAAGGAAACATTGAATACCCCCATTTTTTTAATTTACTTTCCATTATTGTTTCCCTCCATTTTCTAGTTTTCCTCCAGCCATAAGCACACCTAACTCTTCTATAGTTGCATCTTTTCTATCTAAAACTCCAACTATTTTTCCAGAATACATAACTCCTATTCTATCGCTAAGAGCCATAATTTCTGAAAGTTCAGCAGAAACTAATAGTATGGCCTTCCCTTTTGTTCTTTCGTGTAGTATAGTATTGTGTATCATTTCAATAGCTCCTATATCAACTCCACGAGTCGGTTGAGCTGCTATTATAAATTTATTTTCTTTGTTAAGTTCTCTTGCAACAACGACTTTCTGTTGATTTCCACCAGATAATCCACTATAAATTAAAGATGGATCTGCAGGTCTTATGTCAAATTTTTCTATTAATTGATTAGCGTGTTCAGAAATTTTATTTTGTTTTAGTATAAAGTTTGAGCTATATGGTTCTAAAACTCCAAGTATCATATTTTCTTTTACAGTAAACTCATTTATTGTAGCTCTTTTATGTCTATCTTCAGGTATATGGGCAAGACCATTTTTTCTGATATTATATGGTTTTGAATTTATTAATTCAATTCCATTTATTTTATAACTTCCTCCTTCAGATTTTCGAAGTCCGGCTAAAACTTCTATCAGCTCAGTTTGTCCATTCCCTTCTACTCCAGCTATACCAAAAATTTCTCCTTCTCTTATATTAAAACTAACGCCCTTGACTTTTTCTATGTCGAGGTCATTTTTTGCTTTAATATTTTCAACTTCGACAACAGTCTCTCCTATTTCAACATCTTCTCTGTTAATATTAAAAAGAACCTGTCTTCCTACCATTATATTTGCTATTTTTTCTTTTGTTGCCTCACTAGTTTTTAAATTTCCAACATCTTTTCCTCTTCTTATGATTGTAATATTATCTGACAAATCTAAAACTTCTTGTAATTTATGAGTAATAAAAATTATTGTTTTTCCTTCTTTGATCAGATTTCTCATTATTACATAAAGTTCTTTAACTTCTTGAGGAGTTAAAACTGCACTAGGCTCATCAAAAATTAATAATTCTGCTCCCTTAAATAGTATCTTCAAAATTTCTATTCTTTGTTGTATTCCAACAGATAAATCGGAAACGATAGCGTCAGGATCTATATTTAGACCATATTTTTCAGAAACTTCTTTAACGTCTTTTCTTGCTGTTTCTAAATCAAATAAAAATTTACCCTTAGTTGGTTCGAATCCTAGAACCATATTTTCTGCAACGGAAAGATTTTCAACCAACATAAAATGTTGATACACCATACCTATTCCTAAATGTGCAGCAACAGATGGTGAAGATATATTAACTTTTTCTCCTTTGTAAAAAATTTCTCCTGATGTCATGTCGTAAAGACCGTTTAGAATTTTCATAAGAGTTGATTTCCCAGCCCCGTTTTCACCAACGATTGCGTGTATTTCACCTTTTTTTACTTTTAGGTTAATATCATCGTTTGCGACTACTTTGCCACCAAAAAATTCTTTACGTACATTTTTCATTTCTAAAATATAGTCACTCATTCGCTATCCTCCAATACTCAAGACATTAATATCCAAACTAATCCAATATTATATTGAATATTTTTTTTATATTATGTACTTTTTTGATAACAATTTGTTATTATTTGTATCATTTTACATATTTCTTAAATTATATTATTAATCATTTACAGTGTCAAGATATTAAGAATTTTATATTTACAATAAAAAATAAAATCACAATTTTTTTCATAAAAACAAAAACAATTTTAAAAATAAAAAATAAAAAAAGACTGAAATTTTTCAGTCTTTTATTTTGCATAATCAACAGCTCTTGTTTCTCTCAAAATTGTAACCTTTATTTGTCCAGGATATTGCATAGTTTCTTCTATTTTTTTAGCAACATTTCTAGACATAACGATAGCTTCTTCATCACTTACTTTGTCAGGATTTATAACCATTCTTAATTCTCTTCCTGCTTGTATAGCAAAAGACGATTCAACTCCTTCAAAAGAATTTGCTATCTCTTCAAGATTTTCTAATCTCTTAATATATGCCGTTAAAGTTTCTCTTCTTGCTCCAGGTCTAGACGCTGATATTGCGTCAGCAGCTTGAACAAGTATGGCCTCAACAGTTTCAAATTCAACTTCGTTATGGTGTGCCATAACTGCATTTATAACTTCTCTTTTTTCGCCAAATTTTTTAATGAATTCTCCACCAACTATAGCATGAGAAGTTTCTATTTCATTTACAAGAACTTTCCCTATATCATGTAGTAATCCTGCTCTTTTTGCAAGCTCAACATCACAACCCACTTCTGCAGCTAAAGTAGCAGCTATTTTAGCAACTTCTATAGAATGCACAAGAACATTTTGTCCGTAACTAGTTCTGTATTTTAATCTTCCTAAAGTTTTTATTATCTCTGGGTGCATAACTGGTATAGATAATTCTAATAACGCTTCTTCTCCAGCTTGTACCATTTCCTTTTCTATTTCTTTTCTAGCCTTATTTACTATTTCTTCAATTTTACCAGGATGTATTCTTCCATCAGATATTAATCTTTCTATTGTAACTCTAGCAATTTCTCTTTTCATTCCGTCGAAACAAGAAAGAACCACAGCTTCTGGAGTGTCATCTATAATGATATCAACACCAGTTAAAGCTTCTATAGCTCTGATATTTCTTCCTTCTCTTCCTATTATTCTACCTTTCATTTCATCGTTAGGTAAATTTATAACGGAAACAGTTGCATCAGCAACATAATCCACTGCTGATTTACCTATTGCAGTAGAAATTATTTTTTTACTTAACATTTCCTTTTCTGATTCAAGTTTACTTTCGAATTCTTTTATTGCAACTGCAGTTTCGTGAGTTAAATCTTCTCTAATTTTTTCTATCAGTAACTCTTTAGCATCATTTTTAGTAAGACCACTAATTCTTGTTAATTCTTCTTCTTGTTTTTGTTTTGTTTCTTCTATTTCCATTTTTTTATTTTCTAACTCATCATTTATTTTTTCAAGTTCTGCAGTTTTGATTTCTATTTTTGCTATTTTAGAATCCAAATTTTCTTCTTTTTTGTCTAACCTAGCTTCTTTTTGAGCTAGCTCATTTTTAATATTTTTTATTTCTTTTTCTGCCTCTTCCTTAATTTGAAAAGCCTTTTCCCTAGCTTTTATCTCACTTTCTTTAAGTTTAGAAACAGCTTCTTTTTCAGCACCTTCTATTATTTTTTGTGCCTTTATTTTTGACTTTTCTATTTCATCTTCTAAATTTGTTA
The DNA here is from genome assembly GCA_023389595.1 of Fusobacteriota bacterium. Classification (GTDB taxonomy): domain Bacteria; phylum Fusobacteriota; class Fusobacteriia; order Fusobacteriales; family Fusobacteriaceae; genus Fusobacterium. The sequence continues at coordinate 12,450 of JAEWEF010000025.1, read as the reverse complement.
GTTTTTCAATTTGTTTATCTAAAACTTTTTTCTTGTAAAAAAGTATAATTATAAGTAGGAGTATAAGTATTGCACCCAACATCCCACCAAGAATCATAACCATTATATAATCCATAGTTTTCCTTTCATTAAGTTTTATAACCTAATTCTCATGGAAACTTTTAATCGCATCTTCTACACTATCATATATTTCAAATATTTCGTCTAATCCTATAGTTTCAAATATTGTTCTTATATGTTTATTAAGATTTGCTATTTTTATGTCTCCATTCATTTCTTTTAAAATTTGTAATTTACCTCTTAATATACCCATAGCTAAACTATTGATATGAACTAATCCTTCAAAATCAACTATATATTTAATCATATCTTTATCTATTAACTTGCTAAAAACTTCTTTGAATTTAGGAGCTACAAGAGCATCAAGCTCTCCAGATATTTCTAGTATTACTATATCTTCTTCTCTTTTTTCTATAATTTCGAAAGTATTTGTCATCTAAATTACCTCCCTAATTCTTTTTTTGATTGTTATAAGAGTACCATTTTGTTTTTTTAAAACTTTAAAATCATCTACTAATTTTTTAGTCATAATGATACCTATTCCACCATCAGTTTTGCTCTTGCTATTTTCGTCATATCCTTTTCCAAAATCCTCGACAGAAATATTGATATACTCTCCCTCTATCCACATAACTATCTTAATACTTCCTTGACTATAACTGTAGCCGTGCTCAACTGAATTTGTAGTTAATTCATCAATAACCGATAATAACTTCACTTTGTTAGAATCAGATACATCATAATGTTCTAAATAGACTCTTGCAAAAGATCTAACAAGAGCTAAATTGCTCAAGCATGAAGATATTGTGATTTCAACTTTATTATCCAATATCTCACCCTCTTTCGTTAATTCTTAAAATTTTCCATCCGTTTCCTTTATAAGTAAAATGAATTTCAAAATACAAGGTTCTATCCCCTACATTTATTGCAAAAATACTAAATACTCTATCAGTAGATAATACTGGTTCCGATATAAAAATGTTGACTTTTGTAAAATCTATATCTCTAATATTTTCTAAAATTTTTGTATTAACTAAAGTTTTTTCAGTGTTGTCTTCCAAAAATTGAAAATTATTATTCGAAATATTATCTGATATAGAGGTTATAAATTCAAAAAGTTCATTTTTATGCTCACAATAATCTATTTTTTGTAAATTAGAACAAGCAATAAATAAAAAACTCAAAAATATAATAATATATTTTTTCATATTAATCACATACCCTATTATTTATAATAACATACTATAAATTTTTATTCAACACATTTTAACATAGAACTAATTATTTTATTTTGACACATATTATCTAAATCGAACCACGTATAATTTTTGTCATTTTTGAACCATGTGAATTGTCTTTTTGAATAGTGTCTTGTGTTTAATTTTATTAAGTAAATAGCTCTTTCGAGAGAATTTTTTTCATCCAAAAAATCTATTATTTCCTTATAACCTATAATATTTAATTTTTTAAAATCTTCACCATATTTTTGATAAAGTTTTTTTACTTCATCGACCAAGCCTTCTTCTATCATTTGATCAACTCTATTATTTATTTTTCCATAAAGATTTTCTCTGTTTCTTTCTAAAGCAAATTTTTTAAAAAAATAATTATTATTTTTTTTATTTTTTTTCGATAGAACAGAAAATTTTTCTCCTGTTAAAATACAAACCTCTAACGCTCTTTCAAGCCTAACTCTGTTATTTTCATGAATAGTTTTTGCAGCTTCTTCATCGAGATTTTTTAATTTTAAAAAAAGTTCTTGATTTGAAAATTTGTTCAAATTTTTTCTAAGCTCAAAATCTGCTGATGGCAAAATTGATAGTCCGTCAGTTATAGCATCGATATAAAGACCCGTGCCGCCAACTAAAATAATATTTTTATTTTCTTTTTCCTTTTCTTTTAATATTTCTGAAACTTTTTTTTCATAATCTCCAACACTAAATTTGTTATTAGGCTCAACAACATCTATCATATAGTGTTTTATGCCTTCCATTTCCTCTTCTTTTATTTTAGCTGTTCCTATATTTAAAAATTTGTATACCTGTGCAGAATCTGCAGAAATTATATCCGCATTTAATTCTTTAGCAAGTTTGATAGAAATATCAGTTTTCCCAACTCCAGTAGGTCCAGCTATAACTATTCCTCTATTCAACGTAATCAAACTCCACATCGGCAATTTTTACTGTGTCGCCATTTTCTACACCAAATTCTTTTAAAGCTTCTTCCATTCCTAAATTACGCATTATATGTAGAAAATTTACAAGAGATTCATCATCCATTCCTATAACGTATTTAGCTAGTACATCATCTACTATTCTACCGCCAACATTTATAACTCCATCTTTATCTCTAGTTATTTCATAATCGCCTTTTTCTACTTTTAATTCTTTAATTATATCTCTTATATCATGCTCTTCTTCTTCGGGCTCTCTTTCTATATTTGATAACAAATCAAAAGTTTTGTATATAACTTCTTTCAATCCCTCATTAAGCATTACTGAAACAGGAAAAATTTCTATATTTTTTTCCGCAAGATATTTTTTTAATTTTTCATAATTTGTCATATCCCATAACAAATCCATTTTGTTTGCAATAACAATTTGTTTTTTCTTAGATAATTTTTCACTATATTTTTTAAGTTCCGTATTTATTTTTTCAAAATCTTCTATGCAATCTCTTCCTTCAATCTCTGCAACATCTAAAATGTGATATATTAGTTTGCACCTCTCGATGTGTCTTAAAAATTTATCTCCCAAGCCAACACCTTCGTGAGCACCATCTATTAATCCTGGTATATCTGCTATCACAAAAGATTTCCCTTCTTCAACTCTAACAACTCCAAGTTTAGGTTCAAGTGTTGTGAAATGGTAATTTCCAACTTTTGAATTTGCAGCTGAAACTTTATTTATAAGGCTTGATTTACCAACTGACGGATATCCAACTAAAGCAACATCGGCTATAAGTTTTAATTCCATTTTTATTTTTATTTCTGAACCTTCGCCACCTTTTTCAGCAATTTTGGGAGTTCTTCTTGTGGAACTTTTGAAGTGAACGTTGCCATATCCTCCTCTTCCACCTTTCAAAAGAATTTTTTTCATACCGTTTTCTTTCATATCCAAAATTAATTTTGAACTTTCAAAATCTCTTATTTGTGTGCCGACAGGAACTTTTATTATTAAATCTTCTCCGTTTTTACCAAACATTTTTTTCTTTTGCCCGTCTTCACCATTTTGTGCTTTAAACATTTTTTTGTACTGAAAATCTATCAAAGTATTAATATTTGCATCAGCCTCAAAAATTATATCGCCGCCTTTTCCACCATCGCCACCATCAGGGCCACCAAATTGAACATATTTTTCCCTTCTGAAAGCTACGGATCCATCTCCACCTTTTCCTGACTTAACAGTTATTACAACTTCATCTATAAACATAGATCCTCCTATTTATTCCGATATAAAGCCTCCAGCTATAACCTTGCCATCATCTTTATAAAAAACTATGGCCTGTCCTGGTGTTACTGCCCTAACTTTATTTTCTGAAAGATTAACTAATACATAATCGTCTTCTACCTGAAGTTTGCATCTATGTAAGCTATCTCTCGATCTCGTTTTAACAAGACATTCAATTCCATTTAATTCTTCTATTTCATCAACCATAAATAAATTTATATTAACAGCCTTTAATTTATCTTTTAATAAATTTTCATTTTCTCCAACTATAACTTGGTTTTTTTTGCTGTCCAGCTCTAAAACATATAAAGGCTTATCGGAAGATATCCCAAGCCCCTTCCTCTGCCCTATCGTATAGAAAGCAATTCCGTTATGTTTTCCAAGAATATTCCCTTCTGTGTCAACTATATTTCCTTTTTTGTAAATTTTTCCATTCGTTCTTTCTACTAAAAATTCTTTTAATTTCCCATCGTCAACAAAACATATTTCTTGAGAATCCTTTTTCGAGTAAACTCTAACTCCAAGTTCTTTTGCAAGTTCTCTAAGTTTAGGTTTTTCTAAATCTCCAACCGGAAAAATTATATACTTTAAATTTTCTTTCTTTATTTGTGATAAAAAATACACCTGATCCTTATTGTTGTCATCTCCAACTGACAAATATCCAGATTTTAATTTAGTATAATGTCCTGTCGCCATATAGTTTGCACCCTTTGATATTATGAATTCAAGTAACTTTCCAAATTTTATATGCCTATTGCAAACTACACAAGGGTTAGGCGTTCTTCCAGAATTATATTCTTCAACGAAATAATTTATAACTTCTTCTTCGAATTCTTCCCTTAAATCTAATACATAGTGTTCTATCCCAAGATCGTTACAGACTTTTTTAGCATCTTCATCTTCACTTCCAAAAGTCCTCATAGTAACACCAAAAATATCATATCCTTGTTTTTTTAAAATATATGCAACGGCAGAACTATCAACCCCTCCACTCATTGCTACGCCTATTTTAACTTTTTCATTTTCTTTTTTATACTCTAAATATTTTGCAAATTCCTTATTCATAATTATGTATTATCGCTAAGTATTAAAACATTTTATTAAATTACTAATTACGGCAAATATACCAAATAGTAAAATTAAAACGTTAGAAATCTTAACAAAATATACTAATCTCTCCTTTCTCATAAAATTCTTAAAATGACTAATCACGGCACTTGTAATATACCATAGAAAAGTCCCTCCTACCCCAACTCCTAAAGCTATATAAAGAGATAATAAGTTATCGTCCGATCTATAAATTTTTAAAATTGAAAATATTACAGTTATTATTAATATTGTAGATACATTTGCTAGAGCTAATACAATTCCAATAAAATAATTTTTAAAAATACTCTCAAACTCTACATCAACTTCTTTAATTTCTATTTTACTTTTTAATTTCTTTGTGGCTACAGCAATTAAAAATATTCCTATTAAAATGGATAAAACGCATTCATATCTTATAATAAATTCATCCATATTTGTGATGAAAAATAATGCTACAAGTGAGTATAGAACATCTATTGTAACCATACCAAGTGCGGTTGCATATCCCTTCCATCTACCTTCGACGAGCATTAATTCCATACAATATATACCTATTGGACCAAAAGGCACCGAAAGAATAAATCCAGTTATAATCCCTTTGATAAAATCCAAAATAACCACCTCTTATTATGTAAATTAAATTAGCTGACAATATCAAAAAATATTTCTTTATAATTCTATCACATTTTTATATATTTTTCTATAAATACATATATTAGTATAATTTTTTTTATGTTATAATATAAAATAATTTTTTGAAGAGGTTTTTAATGAAAAATATAGATAAACAAATTTTAAAATTTTTACTTTCAGCGTCTGTGTATAGTGAAAATGCAATAATGAAAAATTTTGGAATTACACAAAAAGAATTGGATGAAGTTTTTAAAAGATTAGAAATGGAAGGTTATTTAGAATCTTACGATAAATTTTTAGAAAGAGAAAAATTGAACGAAGCCGAGTGCTGCAAAACAAAAAAAACTAAATGTTGTTCTTGTTCTTCATCCCACTGTAATAGTTTAAATGATTGTTGTTCTACTAATCCATTCAGTCAAATAGAAGATTTTTCTAAAATTAAAATTTTAACTGAAAAAGCATTAAACGAGTTTAATTATTGAGGTTTTAATATGGTAAAAGAAGAATATAAAATTTTGGAACTAATGAGAAAAACTGGAAAAATAATGTTGGAAAATGGTTCAGAAATAAACAAAATAGAAAAAGCTACTACTAATATAGGTAAAAATTTTAACTATAAAGCTAGTTGTTTTGCAACTCTAACCTGTTTAATAATAACTATTACAAATAATTTAGGTGAAGTTTTTTCACTAGTTGACAGAATAGAAGAAAGATCTACAAATCTTAATAAAGTTCATAGAGTAGATATTCTTATTAAAAATATATGTGACTACTCCTATGAAGAATACATGGATGAACTAGATAAAATCGAAAAAGAAAAAGACTACACCCCTTTCATAAAAACTCTAGGTTACACTTTAGGGGTCGGTTTTTTTGTTTTTCTTTTTAACGGAGGTTTTCATGAATTTTTAACAGGTTTATGTGCAGGAGCCATTCTATCATTTACAGCTTACGCAACAAAATACGTAAAACTTAATTCTCTTTTTTCCAATGTTATTTTTGGAATGATATCCGCTCTCGTTCCATCAATTTTTGTTAAAATAGGTTTTATCGAAGATGCAGGCACAGCTATAATTTCTGCCTTAATGATAAATGTCCCCGGAGTTTCTTTTATAAATTCAATAAGAGATTTATTTGCCGGAGATCTAGTTAGTTCGCTATCAAGATTACTAGAAGTTATTCTTATAGGTATGGCCTTGTCAATCGGTTCAGGTATAATTTTAAAATTTTTTATTATTTAATGGTGGTGCTATGTCTTATTTTTTGTTACAAATAATATCAAGCGTTATAGTAACTTTTGGCTTTGCTATAATATTCAATATAAAAGGAAGACTTATAATTTATCCATGTGTAGCAGGAATGTTAAGTTGGATAATTTTTTCAATTTTTATAAACAATAATTTTGGTTACGGTATAACATATTTCTCATCAGCTCTTGTTCTATCTATATATGCCGAAATAATTTCTAGATATAAAAATATTATAGCTACACAAATTTTAATCCCCGCGTTAATTCCATTAGCTCCAGGTGGAGGAATTTATTATACAATTTATAATGTAATAGATAAAAATTACTCATTAGCTCTTTCTTACGGAGTAGATACTATGATAATAGCTGGATCTATGGCAATAGGAGTTTTTACAGCTCCAGTAATTTTTAAATTTATAGACGATATAAAAAAAATAAAAAAGGATTCATAAGAATCCTTTTTTATTTTTTTATGAAAATTGACTATCGTAAAGTTTTTTATATTTTCCATTTAGATCTATTAATTCATCATGATTTCCAACTTCTTTTATATCTCCATTTTCCATATATAAAATCATATCGGCATCTTTTATTGTAGAAAGTCTATGTGCTATAACAAAACTAGTTCTCCCTTTCATTAGTTCTGCCATAGCAAGTTGAATTTTTTGTTCCGTATGTGTATCGACATTGCTTGTTGCTTCATCAAGTATCATAATTTCTGGATTGGACGCCATAGCACGAGCTATAGTTAGCAATTGTTTTTCTCCCTGAGAAATATTTTCTGCTCCATTTGTAAGCATCATATTATATGCTCCAGGTAATGTACGTATAAAATTATCAGCACTTGCAGCTTTTGATGCCTTAATAATTTCTTCTTCAACTATAGATTCTCTTCCATACGATAAATTTTCCATAATAGTTCCATCGAATAGCCAAGTATCTTGTAAAACCATACCAAATCTACTGCGTAATTCTTTTCTTGTCATATCTTTTATATTTACTCCATCTACAATTATAGCTCCTGAATTTATTTCATAAAAACGCATTAGTAAATTTATAAGAGTTGTCTTTCCGGCTCCGGTAGGTCCAACTATGGCAACTTTTTGACCAGGTTTTACTGAAATATTAACATCTTTCATAAGTAATTTATCTTCAGTGTATCCAAATGATACGTGTGAAAATTCAACACTACCTCCACGCATTTCAGGTATCTTTCCATTAGTTGTATCTGGTATTTCTTCTTCTGCATCTAAAAGTTCAAAAATACGATTAGTTGCAGCTAAAGCTGAACCAAAACTTCCTGAAATACTTGCAATACTTGTAAAAGGTTGTGAAAACTGTTTAGTATACTGCAACATTGCCTGTACATTTCCTACAGGTATTTTTCCTTTTATGACAAATAAACAACCAAGTATAGCGGTTAAAACATATCCCAAATTATTAACTAAAGACACAAGCGGTCTGATAAGTCCTGAAATAGTTTCAGCCTTCTGTGCTGTTTTTTGTAATTCATTATTTAACGCATCAAAATCTCTTCCAGCTCTTTCTTGATAATTATAAGTTTGTACAACTGATTGTCCATTATAAATTTCTTCAATAAATCCATTTAGTTTTCCAATTTGTTCTTGTTGTTTTTTGAAATATTTTGCACTGGACTTCATAAGACCACTCGCAGACATCATAGAAAGCGGAACAATAATAATTACAATTAGAGTCAACCATATATTTATTCTAATCATCATAACTAATATACCAATTGCAGTTGTAATATGGGTAAGTACTTGAGTTATATTTTGCCTAATTACATTATAAACTGTATCGATATCATTTGTTATTACACTTAAAATTTCTCCATGAGTTTTAGTATCATAATATTTTAATTTCATATTATGCATTTTTCTGTCTACGTCATTTCTTAATCTTTGTACAAACTTAGCAGTAATTTTTGACATAGCAAAATTTTGTAAATAAGAAAAAAATTGTGAAATTATATAAAGAGAAACAAGTGCTGACAGTAGATAAAATATTAAATTCCAATTAAAAATTCCTGTTTTTACTCCGTCGTACAAGGCTGTAGTTATTCCTCCAGCAACGCTTGGAGCTAAAACACTAAATATTGCACTCACAACAGAAAAAATTATTACAAATACAAGTGTTATTCTGTATCCTTTTAAATAGGTAAGTAAACGTTTATATAAATTAGTTTTCATTATTAACTGCCTCCTCACCTAATTGAAGTATGGCAATTTCACGATAAATTTGGCAAGTTTTTAATAAATCTTTATGTTTTCCATTACCTATGATTTTCCCATCTTCTATAACTAAAATTCTATCTGCATCTATTATGGAGCTAATTCTCTGTGCAACTATTATTACAGTGGAATTTCCTAGAGATTCTTTTAAATTTTTTCTTAATTCTCTATCCGTTTTCATATCAAGAGCCGAAAAACTATCGTCAAATAAATAAATTTCTGGTTTTTTCATAATTGCACGAGCTATTGCCATTCTCTGTCTTTGACCTCCGGATAAGTTAGTTCCACCCTGAGAAATTTCAGAATAAAAAGTATTTTCTTTCTTTTCTATAAACTCTTTAGCACAAGCAACTCTCGTAGCGTGTTCCCAATCTTTTTCTTCTCCATTTTCATTTCCAAAATTTAAATTTGTAGCTATATTTCCACTAAAAAGCACATTTTTTTGAGGGACATAACCTATCATAGATCTCAATTCTTTTAAGTTATATTTTTTTATATCTATACCATTAACAAAAATATGTCCAACAGTTACATCGTAAAGTCTTGGAATCAATTTTAAAATACTAGACTTTCCACAACCAGTTCTTCCAATAATAGCAGTTATTTCTCCAGGACGAGTGATAAAATTTACTCCTTCGATAACTGGTTCTTCTGCTCCTGGATAAGTAAAAGTTACATTTTGAAATTCTACTGTACCAGATAATTTTTTGTCTTCAACTTTTAATTTTCCATCTTTAATAGAATTTTTTGTTTCAAGAATTTCAGAAATTCTTTTTGCACATGCATATGCATTTGGAAACATAACTATAACTATTGCAAGTAAAACTATAGATACAAGTATCATACTTATATACTGACTATTTGCCACAAGTACTCCTATATCCATTTCTCCATTTGAAACATACATAGCTCCAAGTCCCATAACTGCTGCAGTAGTTAGTCCAAAAATAATCTGTATTATAGGCATTAACATTCCAGTTATACGACTAGATATAATTGCAGTTTTAGAATAATCTTCATTTGCGTCTTCAAAACGTTTCATTTCATGTTCTTGTTTATTAAAAGCTCTTATTACACGAACACCTTCTAATGTTTCCAAAAATAATTTATTAATTTGATCTACTTTGGATCTAAGCTTTAAAGAAAATTTAGATGCAATAAACAGTATAATTCCTGTGCTGATAATTAAGACTGGAATAGATATATTAAGAACTGAACTTACTTTTCCGCCAGTGATAGATGAAAGTACCATGCCAGATATAGCCATTAAAGGAGCAACTATACCTATTCTTAAAAGCATAGTAAAAAACATTTGTAAACTAATTACATCTGATGTACTTCTAGTAACAAGACTTGCAGTTCCAAATTTATCCATTTCAGATTCTGAAAAACTTTGTACCTGATAAAATATTTCGTGTCTTAAATCTGCAGAAAATTTTGTAGAAATATTGGCAGATAACTTCGTTACAAATATATTAGCTAGACCAGAAACTACAGTCATAACTAACATAACTAGCGCAACTATTAAAATTATTGACTTACTCTGTTTTGATATTCCATTATCTATCATGTATGCAAGAGATGTTGGAAGTATCATTTCAGCAACGGCTGCTATCATCATAAATACAATTAATTGTATAATATGCTTTTTGTTAAATTTAATTCTTTTTATGATAGTATACATTTTTACCTTCTTTCTTACTGATTTTTTAAACTATCTTAAAGTTTACTCCTGTAAACCAAAAAAGTCAAATAACACAAATATTAAAAAAATCTCAAGCATTTTTAATGCTTGAGATTTTTTATTCTATTATGTCTTCTATCGTCATATCTAAATATTTTATCAAATCTCTTGGATCTATTTCGAGTTGTATTCCTCTTTTACCTGCACTTACTAAAATCGTTTCAAATTTTAAAGCAGACTTATGTATAAAAGATTTATGTTTTCTTTTTATACCTATAGGAGAACAACCCCCTCTCATATATCCAGTAGTTGACAGTAATTTTTTCACATCCAACATCTCTAGTTTTTTATCTCCAGATACTTTTGCAAGTTTTTTTAAGTCTATGTGGTCTGATCCTGGTACACAGGCTACTATTAATTCTTTTTTTTCGTTCAACAAAACTAGAGTTTTAAATATTTTGGTTATATCTTGTCCTGTCTTTAAAGAAACTGATATGGCGTCTAAAGAATTTTCATCAACTTCATACTCATGTGTTTTATATTTTATTTTTTTTGAATCCAATTCTCTTATTACATTTGTTTTTTTCATTTTTACCTTCTATTATGAGAAATTTATCATAATTGCTGCCACTATAAATAATGTCCCAAACAACATTAGTATTCCTTGAAATTTAATTTGATATTTAGCCCAAGTTCCCCATTCTATTCTTGCTATACCAAGTATAGCTATAAGTATACCTGAAGTCGGAACTATTAAATTTGTAAATCCATCTCCAAGTTGGAAGGCAAGTACTGCAACCTGTCTACTAACCCCAACTAAATCTGCAAGTGGAGCCATTATAGGCATAGTAAGTGCCGCTTGTCCTGAGCCTGAAACAACAAAGAAATTAAATACTGATTGAAACAAATACATAAACCATGCAGATATTACTGTTGGTAAATGTCCTAACCAACCGGCAACATAATTAAGTACAGTATTTAAAACGCTAGGTGTTGCCGCATCTGTTCCACCTAAAACTAAAACTATTCCCTTAGCCATACCAACAACTAAAGCTGGACCTATTAAATCTTTTGCTCCGTCTCTGAAAGAAATGGCTATATCATTTACAGTCATATTTTCTAATTTAAATACAACTCCTATTATACCAGAAAGTATTCCCATTATAACAAATTGTGTAGCAATTTCTGGAAGATAGTATCCCTCTTTAACTACTCCCCATATAACCCATATCATTCCAAAAAGTAAAACAAGTAGAACTAATTTATGTCCTATTTTAAATTCTTTTTCTTCTGAAGTTGCCATCTTAAAATCGTTTCTGTAATAAGCATCCGTTTCATATGATATTGAAGATGTAGGATTAGCTTTTACTTTTTTTGCATATCTCATCGTATATAATATACCAAAAGCTGTAAAAAATACCCACATAAATATTCTAAAATTTGCCCCAGATAATACAGGTATACCAGAAACTCCTTGAGCTACTGCAACACTAAAGGGGTTCATCCAAGAAGTTGCAAACCCTATTTGTGTTGAAATATAAGTAATTAAAATTCCAGTAACGGCGTCGTATCCCATCCCTATTAAAATAGGTATAAGTATCATTGCAAATGGGATAGACTCTTCTCCCATTCCGAAAACTGCTCCTCCAAGTGAAAAAAGCAAAAATAAAAGTGGTATTAGAATTACATCTGAATTTCTATACTTACTTATCATTGCATATATTCCATTTTCTACAGAACCAGTTCTAATAATAATTCCAAAAGCTCCACCAACAATTAGTATAAATGCTATTACTCCAACAGCTGTCCCCCATTTATCTCCACTAGTTACTCCTTCATATATATAGTTAGTAAGCCCAACTTCTCCACCCGGTTCAAAAATTTTTATTCCTCTTATTTCACGATTCCCATTTTCATCTAATTCATATGTAAAGCTTCCAGGTACTGGTACATTTCTAGTTTTTTCTGCACCAGTTTCCGTTGTGTAAGTTATTTCTTGCATTTCAAATTTACCAACTGGCACGATATGAGTTA
>JAEWEF010000061.1 GCA_023389595.1 Fusobacteriota bacterium | reverse complement strand
CAAATCTCCAGCTAAATTTTCGTAAAGAGATTCGACAGTAGATGAACTTAAAAAAGTTATCACATCTACATTTTTTAAAACTTCAATTAATTTTTCTTTTTCTATTTTTACTTTTTTTGTTTTGTATGCAGTTAGTTTTTCGAAATTTCTCTCAAAATTTTTAGAAAATTTTTCACTATCAAAAGGAGAAATATCTGAACTCACTACTAAAATTTTAGAGTTTTTATTCGTATATTTTACAGACTCCTTTGCAAGCTCATCTATTGTATATTTTTCTGGCACGAAGTCGACAATTATTTTATTTTTTTTCAATTCTTCTACAGTTTTTGCTCCTACTGCACCTATTTTAATTTTAGCTAATTTTCTAACATCATCTAAATTTTCAAAAAAAGATCTTACACCGTTTGCAGAATTAAACAGTATACAGTCGTATTCATTCAAATTATTTATTTCTATTTTTATTTTTTCAATTTCTATCAAGGCTAAAGTTTCTACATCATAGCCTTTTAAAATTAATTCCTCCCTCATCTCATCAACAGAATTTTTATCCCTTGTTATTAAAACTGTTTCTCTTTCAACAATATTTTCATACCACTTAAAATTTTCTCTCAGTTTTACAACATCTCCAACAACTATTACTGCAGGAGGCTTAATTTCTTTTTCTTTTGCCTTAGCTACTATATCTTTCAGATTTCCGTCCAAAACATTTTGTAGATTAGTTGCTCCTTTTTCTATTATCGCAACAGGAGTTTCTGGATTTTTACCGTTTTCCAATAAATCGTTCACTATTCTTTCAAGATTTTTTACTCCCATTAAAAATATAAGAGTTCCTTCAAGTTTAGATATCACTTCAAAATTATGCCAAGATCCATTTTTCATTGTATGGCCCGTAAAAATATGAAAAGATCTTGAAATATTTCTGTGAGTTACAGGTATACCTGCATAGCAAGGAACAGAAATTGCCGAAGTAATTCCAGGAATTATTTCATAGTTTATACCATTTCTGTTCAACTCTTCTATTTCTTCACCGCCCCTACCAAAAACAAACGGGTCGCCTCCTTTTAATCTAACTACACTTTTATGTTCTCTTGCTTTTTGAACTAATGTGTTGTTTATTAAATGTTGACTTTCTCCACCTTCAACATTTTCTTTTCCAAGATAAATAATTTCACAATTCTCTTTTGCAAAAGAGAGTATTTTTTTATTTATAAGTCTATCATAAATTATACAATCTGCATGCGATATGATTTTTTTTGCCTTTATAGTCAATAAATCTACATCTCCGGGTCCTGCTCCAATTAAGTAAACTACACTATTTTTCATCAATTTTCTCCTTTATTATATCTGCAGCTTTTGAAGCAATTTTATCTATATTTTTAACATCTTCCTCTAAAAATACTGTGTACGCCTTATCATTTTTATATAAAATTCCTCTGAAAATAATTTTTTCATCTTTAATTTTAGCAAGACAACCCATAGGAGTATGACACCCACCGTCAAAAATTTTAGAAAATTCTCTTTCTATAAAAACTACTTTTTCAGTTTTTTCATCGTTAATACTTTTTAACATATCTTTTATAAATTCATCATTTTCTCTGCACTGTATATATAGAGCTCCCTGTGCAGGTGCAGGTAAAAATATATTTTCGTTTAAATATTCAGTGATTAAATTTTGTAAATTCACTCTTTTTAATCCTGCTGCTGCAAGTATTATTCCATCGTATTCTCCGTCATTTAATTTTTGTATTCTTGTATGTATATTCCCTCTCAAATGTTTTATGTTTAAATCTTTTCTTACATTTTTTAAATTCATATTTCTTCTCATGGAGCTTGTTCCTATTACAGCTCCATTTTTTAAATTTGCAAAAAGTATATTTTCTCTCGTGATTAAAACGTCTCTTGCATCTTCTCTTTTAGGGACAGCTCCACATATAAGTCCTTTAGGATTTTCAGATGGAACATCTTTCATAGAGTGAACTGCAATATCAATTTTGCCTTCCAATAATTCCTGTTCTATTTCTTTCACAAAAAAACTTTTCAGAGATTTATCTGAATTTTCCCAGTTAGATACCAAATCTTTATCTCCGCTTGTAGTTATAACTTTTATTTCAAAATCATAATCATATTTTTCTTGCAATAATTTTTTTACATATTCGCTCTGAGCTAAAGCAAGTTTACTTCCCCTGCTTCCTATCAAAATCTTCCTAGACATTAAATCTCCTCTTTTCTTACATCATAATACGAAAGGCTAACCAAAGTCTTTTCAAGTTGATTTTCTATTAAAAAGTAAAAATCTTCTAAAATTTTCTCCCTGTTTGTATTGTTTTCATAATACAACTTCCACACATCATCAAGATTAAAAATTTCTATGTTATCGTGTTTATATAAATTTATATCTATATCTCTTGGAACCGCTAAGTCTATCATCAGATATTTTTTATCTCTATTCATAAGTTTTGTAAATTTATCATGTTCTATAACTATGTGTGGAGCAGACGTTGCACTAATTATTATATCGGACTGTACAAGGTAATCGTATTTTTTGCGATAATCTACATTATTTATATTTTTATATTCTTCTATTATCTTTTCAGCTTTGTGATAAGTTCTGTTAGTAATAAAAATATTTTTTATTCCTTCTTTGTTTAAGATCCTAAGTATATCTTTTGATAGATCCCCTATTCCCAAAACAAAAATTTTTTTGTTTTGTATACTATCTCCAACAATTTTTTTTATTAATTTAACAGTTATTCCTTCAAGAGATAAATTATTTACAGATATTGAGCTATCATTTCTAAATTTCTTACCCAGCTCTATGCTTTTATTAAAAATTATATTTATCAGTTTTGAAGATTTGTTTTCATCAAGTGATTTTTTAAACGCCGTTTTAATTTGTGCAAGTATTTGATCTTCACCCTTTATTACAGAATAGTATCCGCAAACAAGTTCAAAAAGATACTTTATAGCTTCTTCTCCAGTTTTAATATATGTTTTGCTAGTTTTAAAAATTTTTTGAAGCATTTCTTGATCAAAATTTTTATCTTCTTTCACTTCAATATAAAATTCTACTCTCAAACAAGTTGATAAATTAACATATCCATTTATTATTTTTTTTTCTAATAATTTTTCTATTTCATTCTGTGGTCTAAGTTTCATCGCCTCTTCTCTCTCTTCAAGAGAAAAATCTTCGTGTGATAATCCACAGACAATAAATTTTTTTATATTCACGTGTATCCCCCAATTATTTTCTACCTTATAATTATACCACAAAAGTATTTTTATATATCAAATAAAAATAAAAAAATAAATTAAAAAAGAGTGAATTTTTTCACTCTTAAAAATTACT
>JAEWEF010000049.1 GCA_023389595.1 Fusobacteriota bacterium | reverse complement strand
ATAAATTAGCTGAAATTTCAAAAGAAATAGCTGATGGAAAAATATCAGTTGCTGAATACAGAAAATAGAAATTTAAAATAAAATAGTAGTGCATTGCACTACTATTTTTTATTTTCATTAAAAAATTTTTAGTTATATATGAAAGTTTATTTTTTGTGTTTTGTTATAATATATAAAAATCAATTTTGGCAGATTCGTCTCCAAAAATGATATTTTTACTTTTTTGATTGTAGAATATAGCATTTAAATCTCTGTTGAAATGATTTACATAAAGGTTTGTAACAAAAACTAATATATTGGATGCTTCTATTAGTTCTGATAAATTTTCTATAGAATTTTGTATGATTAACCTTGATGATGGCATATTTTTATTAACTATATCCTTCCATATTCCAACATCTTCAACCATCAAAAAACTTTGTCCGTTCAATTCACTGAAAAATATTTTATCTCTAGAAGAATATTTATGTAATTTAGGTACAGATGCAAACAATTGCTCGTTTCAAAGAAATTTAGAAAAAGTATTTTCTAAATTTAAATTATTATTAAGTATTATAAAATGATATTTATTTTTAGTTATAAATTTTACTGTTAAATTAAAAATGGAAATAAAAAGGTTGAAAATCCATAATTAAAGATATATAATTTAATTCGGAGGTACTTTTATGAACGAACTATCAATAATTTTTTTAGTTATGGCAATCGGATATATATTGGGACATATTAATTTTTTTGGAATAAAATTTGGAGCTTCAGCAATACTTATAGTAGCTTTATTGTTTGGGCATATAGGTTTTGTAGCACCAAAAATTTTATCAAATTTGGGACTAGTTTTATTTTTAGCACCTATAGGACTTATGGCTGGGCCAGATTTTATACCTAATATTAAAAAAAATGGAGTTTCATTTTTATTACTATCTTTTATTACATGTGTCATTGGAGGAGTATTAATAATTATACTTTCTAAAATTTTTGGAATACCAATTGAACTTTCTATGGGTATAGGAGCCGGAGCTCTTACTTCGACTTCAATGCTTAGCACTGTAAATTCTCTTGCACCAAATTCAAATTTACCTACAGTAGGATATGGGTTAGCTTATGTTTTTGGAGTTGTCGGAGTAGTCTTAATAGTTCAACTTATACCAAAATTTTTAAAAGCTGATAGAGATATAGAAAATGCAAAATTAATTATTAAAAGTGAAAATAAAGATGAAAATACAAAGAAAAATATAAAAAATTTAATTACTTTTGAAAAAAGCGGTCTTTTTGCACTTGCTGTTGTAATATTTTTGGGATCAGTATTAGGAAGCATAAAAATTCCATTTGGAAATAATATTAAATTTTCTCTTGGTGCCGGAGGAATGTCTTTAATTATCGGTTTGATAATTGGTAATTTTGGAAATATTGGAAGAGTAGATTTTAAGGTTTCAAACGAAAAATTAATTTTAGTTAGAGATTTTGGTCTAGCACTATTTTTGATTGAAGCCGGTCTTAGAGCTGGAAGTGGATTCGTCGAAGTTGTTTCTACTCAAGGAATAAAACTTTTCATAGTAGGATGTATTTTAACACTAGTTCCGGCAATAATCAGTTTTATATTTGCGTATAAAGTGTTTAAATTGCCTCTTTTTGCTGCATTAGGAACAACAACTGGATCTATGACTTCTGCTCCTTCTCTTGGGGCTTTAATACAAGTTACAGAAGACAATAAAGTTGCTTCTTTTTATGCTGCAACACAGCCTACTGCAACTATAATGTTAGTTTTCTTACCTCAAATTATAAATTTATTTGTTCCAGTAATCACAAAATAACTTCACGTCTTTTTCGGTTAAAATTTTATTTTTATGCAATAAAAAAAGGAGATTATATCTCCATCTGTTAAAAGACAACTTTTTGCTTTAGATAACGGATTAAAATACATATGCATTCAAGTTAAAGAAAATTCTCTTGGAGGCTAAACTATGACTGATGCCCTTATAGTTTAAGTCAAAATTAAATTTTAATTAAAATTGTAAAAACAGAAATTTTTTATTTCTGTTTTTTTATTTCTAAAAAAACAGAAAAATTAAAAGCTTTTATTTTTTAAAATATGAGAAAAAAACAAATAAATATGGTATAATATAAAGCAAAAAAAATTAAAGGGGAATAGATATGGAGAAAATATTTTCAATTGCATCAGAGGAATTAAAGATAGGTGTAAATAAAATTGAGAATACTATAAAATTATTAGATGAGGGAGCAACTGTACCTTTCGTAGCTAGATACAGAAAAGAAGTTACTGGAAATTTAAATGAAACAGAAATTTCTAATATTTTAGATAAAGTAAATTATTTAAGAAATTTATTTAAAAGAAAAGAAGAAGTTATAAGACTCATAGAGGAGCAAGGAAAACTTACAGAAGAAATAGTAAAAAATATAGAAGAGGCAACTAAACTTCAAGAAGTGGAAGATATATATTTTCCATACAGAAAAAAGAAAAAAACTAAGGCAGATATAGCTAAAGAAAAAGGACTTGAGCCATTATCAGAACAATTTTATATTTTAGATTCTTATGAAGCGATTGAAGATGTAGCAAAGAATTTTATAACGGATGAAGTTTCGACAATAGAAGAGGCGATAGAAGGAGCTATGCTTATAATAGCTCAAAATATTTCAGAAAAATCTGAATACAGAGAAAGAATTAGAGATATTTTCTCAAAATATTCTTTTATAACAACTAAAAAAACTAAAAAAGCTGATGAATTAGACGAAAAAAAAGTTTATGCTGACTATTATGAATATACGGAACCTGTTTTAAAAATGCCATCTCATAGAATTTTAGCTGTGAACAGAGGAGAAAAAGAAGACATTTTATCAGTTAGTTTAAATTTAGAAGAAAAAGAACGAAATCATATAGAGGAAATAATTTTTAATGAATTTCCAAAAAATAATCTAAGAGATACTTATATGAATATAATAAAAGATTCTCTTGATAGACTTATAATACCTTCTATAGAAAGAGAAGTTAGAAATATTTTAACTGATAGAGCAGAAGAAGAGGCGATAAATGTATTTAAAGATAATTTAAAAAATCTTTTATTACAACCACCTTTAAAAGAAAAAAATATACTTGCACTAGATCCTGGATACAGAACTGGTTGTAAGGTTGCAGTAATAGATAAATTTGGATTTTATAGAGAAAATACAGTATTTTTTCTAGTTGAATCTATGCATACAGAAAAACAACTAGAAAATGCTAAAAATAAAATGATAGAATTAGTAAAAAAATATAATATAGATATTATAGTTATAGGAAATGGAACTGCATCGAGAGAAACTGAAAGCTTTGTATCAGGTGTTATAAACGAAAATAAATTAGATGTAAAATATTTGATAGTTAATGAAGCTGGGGCTTCAGTTTATTCTGCATCTAAATTAGCTGCGGAAGAATTTCCAGAGCTTGATGTTACAGTTAGAGGTGCAATTTCAATTGGAAGAAGAGTGCAAGATCCTCTTGCAGAATTAGTTAAAATTGATCCAAAATCAATAGGTGTTGGTATGTATCAGCACGATGTAAATCAATCTCGACTTGATGAATCTTTAGACAGTGTTATATCGACAGTAGTTAATAATGTTGGTGCAAATTTAAATACTGCATCTTGGGCGCTTTTATCACATATTTCAGGAATTAAAAAAACTGTTGCCAAAAATATAGTAGATTATAGAAAAGAAAATGGTAATTTTAAAAATAGAAAACAGCTATTGAAAGTTAAAGGAGTAGGAGAAAAATCTTATGAACAAATGGCTGGATTTTTAGTTATACCTGATGGAGAAGATATATTTGATAATACAGTAATACATCCTGAATCATACCATATAGCAGAAATGATACTAAATAAAATTGGTATCGATAAAAATATTTATAACGAAGATATAAATAACGCTAGAAATAAATTAAAAGGATTTGACTATAATTCTTTTGCAAAAGAAAATAATTTTGGATTGGAAACTGTAAAAGACGTATACGAAGCACTTTTAAAAGATAGAAGAGATCCACGTGATGATTTTGAAAAACCTATTTTGAAATCTGAAATATTAAATATAGACAATTTAGAAATAGGGATGGAACTTGAAGGAGTAGTAAGAAATGTTGTAAAATTTGGAGCATTTATAGATATAGGACTTAAAAATGATGCCTTATTACACATTTCTGAAATTTCAGATAAATTTATTGAAGATGCATCCAAAGTGTTATCTGTTGGACAAATAATAAAGATAAAAATAAAAGATATAGATAAAGAGAGAGGTAGAGTAGGACTTACAAAGAAGGAGAGGTAGTATGTTAATAAAAAAAGATTCGCTACTTTTGAGAATAATTTTTTATAACGATATAGCCATAGTTGTCATAGCTACCGTTCTTGCTTTTGTATTTAGTATAATGGTTTTTGACGGTATGGAAAAAAGATTGCTAGATAATGCAAGAGAAAAAAATTCTATACTAAACAAAGCTTATATAAGTGAAATAAAAACTTCTAAGGACGATTTATTTAATGCAACCACAACTGTATTTAATTTTAGTGATATTAATATTAATGGAAATAATCAGTATTTAGTTGCAAACGCTATAAAGGAACATTTAGTTAGTTATGATAGATCTAAATACAAAGAGAGTCACGTTAGTATCATTTCTTATGACGGGAGAATTTTAGGAGAGGCTTATACAGATAAAAAATTAAGAAATGATATATTGACTATAGAAAAATTAAGTCCAGAAGTAAAATATTTAGAAAGTAAAGATTATTACTTAATAGCATCGGATAGTCAAATTTATATAAAAATAATACAGGCTGTTAGAGGGTATAATCAAAAATCAAGAAAATATGTCGTTTTAACTATACCAATAACAAGTTATAGTAAAGAGAATATAAGAGAATTTGTTGAACTATACAAAGATGAAGGATTTTTCTTTTTGGTAGGAGATAAATTTTTATTTGGCGATTTCAAAAATTTGAATTTTAAAACTAGTAGTGTAGAGGATGTCGCAAAAAATTTTAACAGAAAAAATATTGTGAAAAAATCGGTATTTAATTATAATTTATCTTTTGCAAAAACTACTATTGATAACGTAGAATATTTAATAACTTTTAAATCTATACAAAATCCAAAAGGGAAAACGATAGGCTACATGGGTGTAACTGTATCTAAAGCAAATTTTAACGCAACTAAATATATGGTTGGTACCATAATAGTTGCCATCGTTTTGATTGCAATAATAATAAGTACCACATTATGTTCGAGATTTTTTACTAAATTGTTATCTCCTATTTCAAAAATTGCAGAAAATGCTGACAATTTTGGAATAGATGAATATAAATTTGATGTCGAAGAAAAAGGAACCTACGAAATTAGAAAATTAATAAATTCTATTACAAATATGGGAAATAGAATAATTAAAAATGATGAGCTTTTAAAGAAAAAAAATGAAAGTTTAAAACAAAACTTAGATAGAATAGTTGCGATAGAAAAAATTTTGATGTATCTCGATGTAGAAAACGACTTTAACGAAGGAATAGAAGGGTTGCTAAAAGCGTTAACTTCTGAAGTTGGTCTTGGATATAGCCGTGCAATATTTTTCGAATATAATCCTGAAAAGTTAGAGTTACATGCTAAGAAAATTTCTATTAACAAATTAGTTTCAAATAATATAGAAAAATATACTGGAGGAGTCAACGGATTCAAATTTCAAATAAAGGATATGGAAAGCCTGCTACCTCTATTAAAGGTTAAATATGAAAAAACAAATTTATTTTGGGAGGCTGTTCATAATTTAAAAGTTATATATCATAACGATAAGGGATATAAATATAATTTTGGAAATGATATGTTTAAAGCCATAGGTATAAATAATTTTATGATAATACCTATAGCTGATAAAGATATTAATAAGGGTTGTTTATTGATAGATTATTTTGGAAAAGATCTATTAATTTCAGAAGAGGAAGTTGAAGTTATGAATCTTCTTTTATTAAACCTTATGATAAGAGTTAAAAATAAGGAATTAGAAGAAGAAAAAATAATGAAGGAAAGAATACAGACTATCAATAAAATTTCTGAAAAGTTTATAAATAACCAAAAAGAAATTTTACCTCAACTTAAGGAGTTTGTTGAAAAAATCAAAAATAATATATATAATAATGAAAGTGGGGAAGAGTGGCTTTCTATTATAGAAAATAAGATATTGGAACTTGAAATAGAAAATAGAAATCTCGAAGAAATTATAAAAAATTCAAATATTAATTTTAGAGCTATCGATATATCTAAAATTATAGAGAGAGTTGTAGAAGATTTTAGACCAAAAATGTTAAAATATTCAATAGATACATCTGTTTTAGTTAACACAGATACTATAATTTTAGGTGACGAACAAAAGTTGTATCAAATGTTTTATGAAATTATCAAAAATGCTATGGAATCTATTTTAGTTAGAAATAAACTAGATAAAAAAATAAATATCATGGTACTTAAAGATGGTGAGGATAGAGTAATAGCAGAAATAGTAGATAATGGTATAGGAATGACTGAAGAAGAAGTTAGATCATTAAGATTTTCTTACAGTGGCTCTATGGAAGGAAGTATTTTAGGATTTGGATTAGCTACAGTTTATAAAATAGTTAGAGAACATAATGGAGTTATAAAAATATCATCCCTGTTAGATGAGGGAACTAGATTAAAAATAATATTTAATTCTTATAAGGAGGAAATTTAATAAATGGAAAAAGTTGATTACGGTAAGACTCTGAAGTTACCAAAAACAGAATTTCAAATGAAAGGGAACTTACCTAATAAGGAACCTTTATACGTAAAAAAATGGAATGATACAAAAGTTTATGAAAGAGGGTTAGAAAAAAATAAAAAGAAAAATCCAGACAAAAAATTTATTTTGCATGACGGACCACCTTATGCAAATGGAGATATACATATAGGGCACGCTTTAAATAAAATATTAAAAGATATAATCATAAAATACAAAACTTTTAGAGGATATTCCTCTCCCTATGTTCCGGGGTGGGATACTCACGGATTACCAATAGAATTAAAAGTTACCGAACAACTTGGAAGCAAGGCAAAAGAAATGTCAGCTGTAGAAATCAGAAAGCTTTGTGAAGAATATGCAAAAAAATGGATAGAAAAACAAAAACAAGGTTTCATCAGACTTGGTGTTTTAGGTGAGTGGGACAATCCATATTTAACTTTTGATTCTAAGTTTGAAGCAAAACAGTTAGAACTTTTTGGAGAAATATATGAAAACGGATATATTTTCAAAGGACTAAAACCTATTTACTGGTCACCAGTTACAGAAACAGCTCTTG
The DNA here is from genome assembly GCA_023389595.1 of Fusobacteriota bacterium. GTDB lineage: Bacteria > Fusobacteriota > Fusobacteriia > Fusobacteriales > Fusobacteriaceae > Fusobacterium. The sequence continues at coordinate 6,915 of JAEWEF010000049.1, read as the reverse complement.
CTGAAGCTGAAATTGAATATCACGATCACGTTTCACCATCTGTTTATGTAAAAATGAAAGCTAATAAAGATTTAACAGATAAATTAAATCTTAACGAAGATGTTTATGTTGTTATATGGACAACAACTCCTTGGACTTTACCAGCTAATATGGCAATATGTTTAAATGCCGATTTCGAATACGGAGTTTATAAAACAGAAAAAGGGAATTTAATTTTTGCTAAGGAACTTTTTGAAACTGCTAGCAAAAAAATTGGAATAGAAAATTCAGAATTAATTTGTGAATTTAAGGGATCAGATTTAGAGCATACTACTTATCAACATCCATTTATAGAAAGAACTGGGAAATTAATTTTAGGAAATCACGTAACTAGTGATGCTGGTACAGGTTGTGTTCATACTGCACCAGGGCATGGACAAGACGACTACATAGTTTGTTGTAGATATGGCATTCCAATAGTTTCACCTATTAATAACAAAGGAATTCTTACTGAAGAGGCTGGACAATTTGCAGGACTTTTTTATGAAGATGCAAACAAAGCCATAATAGAATTTTTAGAAAAAGAAGGCTTCTTGTTAAAAATGGAAAAAATAGAGCACTCTTATCCTTTTGATTGGAGATCAAAAACTCCTGTTATATTCAGAGCAACAGAACAATGGTTTGTTAGAATGGAAAATGGTGACTTAAGAGAAAAAGTTTTAAATGCCATAGACAAGGTTGAATTTGTTCCTTCGTGGGGTAAAAATAGAATCAGATCTATGATGGAGACAAGACCTGACTGGTGTATATCAAGACAAAGAGTTTGGGGAGTTTATATTCCTATATTCTATGATGAAGAAACTAATGAAGAAATTTTCCACAAAGAAATATTAGATCACATTTGTGATATAGTTAGAGTTGAAGGAAGTTCTGCTTGGATAAGTAGAAGTGTTGAAGAACTTATAGGAGAAGAATTATTAGAAAAATATAATTTAAAAAATAGAAAATTAAGAAAAGAAACAAATATAATGGATGTTTGGTTTGATTCTGGAAGTAGTCATAGAGGAGTTTTAGAAGAAAGAGAAAATTTAGAAAGACCTTGCGATATGTACTTAGAAGGATCTGACCAACATAGAGGTTGGTTCCATACTTCACTTATAACTTCAGTTGCAACGACCAATGACGCCCCTTACAAATCAGTTTTAACTCACGGATTCGTAAATGACGGAGAAGGAAGAAAAATGTCTAAGTCATTGGGAAATACTGTGGGACCCGATGATGTTATAAAAGTATACGGAGCAGATATTTTAAGATTATGGTGTGCTTCAGTCGATTATAGAGATGACGTAAGAATTTCACAAAACATAGTTAAACAAATGTCTGAAGCATATAGAAGAATAAGAAATACTGCTAGATACATACTTGGTAACAGCAATGATTTTGATCCACAACAAAATAAAATTTCATACGAAAATTTATTAGAAATAGATAAGTGGGCACTTCATAAACTTGAATTACTAAAAAGAAAAGTACAATCAAGTTATGATAAATATGAATTCTATAATATGTTCCAAGAAATACATTATTTTGCATCTGTAGATATGTCAGCATTTTATCTAGATATAATAAAAGATAGATTATATACTGAAAAAGAAAACTCTGTAGAAAGAAGAGCGGCTCAAACTGTAATGACAGAAATTTTATTAACTCTTACAAAAATGATAGCACCGGTTCTTTCTTTTACTGCTGAAGAAATATGGGAACACATACCTGAAAGTTTAAAAGATAGCGATTCAGTATTGTTATCAGATTGGTATGAATTAAATGATAATTATATAAATTATGATTTAGAAAACAAGTGGAACGAAATAATAAAAATAAGAAAAGATGTTAATAAGTTATTAGAAAAAAATAGACAGGGTGAAAATAGAATAATAGGTAACTCCCTAGATGCAAAAGTTGTTATCTATTCAGATAACGATGAAAAATATAATTTCTTAGAAAATAATAAAAATATATTAAAAGATGTTTTCATAGTTTCATCGTTAGAAATAACTAAATCTGTTGATGATACTTTTTCTGAATGCGAAGAAAATAAAGATATTAAAATTAAAATTTTACATGCAGATGGAGAAAAGTGTGAAAGATGTTGGAAATATGAAAATAGTGTAGGTAATGACAATGAACATCCAACTCTTTGTGCAAGGTGTTCATCAGTATTAAAATAGGAGTTTTTTATGGTATATATATTTTTATTTTTCATAATGCTGATTATAGACCAGTATACAAAATTTATAATAAATACAAGCTTAAGTGTTGGAGAAACTATACCTATAATTGATGATTTTTTTCATCTGACATATGTTGAAAATAGAGGAATAGCTTTTGGCTTATTTCAAGGGACGATAGACGTTGTATCGATAATAGCTATTTGTATAGTTGTAGCAATAGTTTTTTATTTATTTAAAAATTATAAAAAAATAAACATAGTCGAAAGATTATCTTGTGTAATGATAATATCTGGAGCAATAGGAAATTTAATAGATAGATTCATGAGAGGATTTGTCATAGACATGTTAGATTTCAGAGGAATTTGGTCTTTTGTTTTTAATTTTGCGGATGTTTGGATAACTATGGGAATTATAATTTCTATACTTGATAATTTAATTGTGGGATATTTAGATAAAAAATCTAAAAATAACTAATAGGGGGATAGTCTTATATGACATTTCAAGAAATAATATTTTCTCTTCAAAAATTTTGGGGTAGTAAGGGATGTGTACTTGGTAATCCCTATGATGTAGAAAAGGGAGCTGGAACTTTTAATCCTAATACATTTTTAATGTCGCTTGGTCCTGAGCCTTGGAACGTTGCTTATGTTGAACCATCAAGAAGACCTAAAGATGGGAGATATGGTGAAAATCCAAATAGAGTTTATCAACATCATCAATTTCAAGTTATTATGAAGCCTTCACCAACAAATATACAGGAAATGTATCTAGAAAGTTTAAAAGTTTTAGGAATAAACCCAGAAGAACACGACATAAGATTTGTTGAAGATGACTGGGAATCACCAACTTTAGGAGCATGGGGACTAGGTTGGGAAGTCTGGTTAGATGGAATGGAAGTAACTCAATTCACTTATTTTCAACAAGTTGGAGGATTAGAGTTAGATATTGTTCCTGTTGAAATTACATATGGATTAGAAAGACTTGCTCTATATATTCAAAATAAAGAAAATGTTTACGACTTAGAATGGACTGAAGGCGTTAAGTATGGAGATATGAGATTTCAATTTGAGTATGAAAACTCTAAATATTCTTTTGAAATAGCTGATTTAGAAAAACATTTCAAATGGTTTGATGAATACGAAGCAGAAGCAGAAAAAATATTAAAAGAAGGACTTGTTTTACCAGCTTACGATTATGTATTAAAATGTTCTCATACTTTCAATGTACTTGATTCTAGGGGGGCAATATCTACTACTGAAAGAATGGCATATATTTTAAGAGTTAGAAATCTTGCTAGAAAATGTGCAGAAGTTTTTGTGCAAAACAGAAAAGATTTAGGCTACCCTCTTTTAAATAAAGAAAAACACGGAGGTAAATAGAATGGATTTGTTATTTGAAATAGGAATGGAAGAAAATCCAGCAAGATTTCTTGAACCAGCTCTAAATGATATTAAAAACAATATTAGCAAATTTTTTAGAGAAGAAAGATTAAAGTATGACGATATTTCAGTATATGGAACACCAAGAAGATTAGTATTATTTGTAAAAAATTTAATAGAACAACAAGAAGATGTAAACGAAGTTGTTTTAGGACCTTCAATAACAGTTGCGTATAAAGATGGAGAGTTAACAAAAGCCGGACTAGGATTTTTAAAATCTCAATCAGCAGATCCATCTAGTATACAAATTATTGAAAATGAAAAAGGGAAGTACATATCGCTTAAAAAATACATAAAAGGAAAAGAAACTAAAGAAATTTTACCTGATATATTAAAAAAACTAGTTTTAAATTTAGCTTTTCCAAAATCTATGAAATGGTCAGATAAAAGTTTGAGATTTGCAAGACCTATAGAATGGTTTTTAGCTCTTTATGGAAATGAAGTCATAGATTTTGAAATTGAAGGCATAAAAAGTTCAAACAAATCTAAAGGGCACAGATTTTTTGGAAAAGAGTTCGAAATTAAAAATATAGATGAATATTTCACAAAAATTAGAGAAAATAATGTAATTATAGACATACAAGAAAGAAAAAATTTAATATTGGAATCTATAAATAAATCTTTAAATGTTGGAGAAAAAGTTGATATAAACGATGCTCTACTTTCTGAAGTTACTAATTTAGTGGAATATCCTTATCCTATAATAGGAAATTTTAATCCAGAATTTTTAGCAGTGCCACAAGAAGTTTTAATAATAACTATGCAAGTACATCAAAGATATTTTCCAATAATAGATTCTAATGGAAAATTGTTGCCTAAGTTTATCGTTATTAGAAATGGAATTGATTATTCTGAAAACGTAAAAACTGGAAATGAAAAAGTGTTATCAGCACGTCTTGCAGATGCCAGATTTTTTTACGACGAAGATCTAAAAATAAAATTATCAGATAACATAGAAAAATTAAAAACAGTTGTATTCCAAAAAGATTTAGGAACAATTTATGAAAAAATCGAAAGAATGGAAGAAATTTCAAATTTTATTATAAATAAGTTAAATTTGAAAAATAAAGAAGATATTCTAAAAGTTGTAAAACTTTGTAAGGCAGATTTAGTTTCTAATATGATAGGTGAAAAAGAATTTACAAAATTACAAGGTTTTATGGGAGCGGAATATGCTCTAAAACAAGGAGAAAAAAATAATGTATCTTTAGGAATAAAAGAACATTATTATCCAAGATTTCAGGGAGATATTTTACCTACTACAACAGAGGGAATAGTTGTTGGAATTGCAGACAGATTAGATACTCTTGTTGGTTGTTTTGGTGTAGGTGTAATTCCTACCGGTTCTAAAGATCCGTTCGCACTTAGAAGAGCTGCCTTAGGTATACTTAATATTATGCTAAGTTCTAAATTAGATATAGATATTAACGATTTATTAGAATTATCTCTTAACATATATGACAGAAATAAAATATTAAAAAGGGATAGAGAAATAGTAAGAAAAGATGTTTTAGACTTCTTAAAACAAAGATTATTAAATATACTTTCTGAAATGAATCATAATAAGAATATAATTAATTCTGTTTTGAATGTTCAATTTGATAATCCGACAGATATTTTGAATAAAGTTAAAATTATAGAAGAATATCTTGAAAAAGAAGAGTTTAGAAAATTATTATTAGCAGTCAAGAGAGTTTATAACATATCAGATAAAACTATAGAAATTAATGTTGAAGAAAATTTATTTGAAAATGAATTTGAACAAAAGCTATGGTCAGCAAGTAAAAAATTAGATGACGAAACTAGAAGTTTTGTAGAAAGAAGAGAATATAAAAATTATATGGAAAGTTTATTAGAGATTACGGATGTTATAGACGATTATTTTGCTAATGTAAAAGTTATGTCTGATAACGAAAAAGTTAAGAAAAATAGAATAAGTCAATTAAATTACTTGATAGAAGTATTCAGTAGAATTTTTGATATATCTTTAATTTTAGAGGATTAGTGATAAGATGGATATAAAAAAAATTGAAGATGCTTTTAAACAGGTTATTGAAGCTCTAGACATAAAAAATATAGAATGTGATCTAGAACAAACACCAACAAGAATAGCTGAAAGCTACAAAGAACTTTTTTACGGAGTAGAAAAAAATCCTAAAGATGCTGTAAAAAAATTATTCGATGTCGAAAATCACAATCCCATTGTTCAAAAAAATATAGATTTTTATTCTGTTTGTGAACATCATTTTTTACCTTTTTTTGGAACGATAGATTTGGCATATGTACCAGATAAAAAAATTTTAGGACTTGGTGATGTTTACAAAATAATAGATATTTTATCTAAAAGACCACAGTTGCAAGAAAGACTTACAGAAGAAATTGCAAAAAATATTTTTGAGATTGCTGAATGCAAAGGAGTTTACATAATAGTAAAAGCAAAACATCTGTGTCTTTCTATGAGGGGAGAAAAAAAAGAAAACACTCAAATAATAACTACGGCAAGTTATGGAATTTTTGAAGATGATATAAAAAAAATAGAAATACAAAATTTATTAAAATAAAAGGACTGAAAATTTCAGTCCTTTTTTATTTATTCACTTAAACAATTTTTAATAATTTCTAATAAATTTTCTTTTGTGTAAATTTTATCCAATTTTATATTTGCTTTTTTCTGACTACCCCCACCTTTTATGTTAGGAAATGTAGCTGTTAAATTTTTAACAAGTCTTTGGCAGTCGCAAGTATTTGTCATCAGAGTATAATTTAAATCAAAACCAGAAATTAATAAAAATTTATCTAAATTTATATATTTGAATAGAATATTTGCAATATCTTTGTTCTCGTTATAAATAATAATTTTAATTCCGTTATGTTCAAAATAATTTTTTTCAAAATTATCTTTAGAAAGCTCAACAAATTTATATAAAATGTTTTTGTAGTTTTGTTCAATTTTTTCTTTTTCTTTTAAATTTTTATCGAGCATTTCTAAAATTTCTGAATTTTTACAGCTGAAAATATTTGTAAGAGTTTTAGTGATTTCGTGTTTTGCTTTATAATCATTTATTGCTCTATCGCCAGCTAAAAAATAAAATCTTGTCCAGTGTCCTTTTATAGTTTCGTGATTTATAATTTTGAAAATTTTAATTTCAGAAGTTCTATCAACGTGAAAACCAGCACATGCACATATATCTATATTTGAAATTTTAATAAATCTGACATCACCCTTGATTTTATCTTTAACTTGTTTTCTTAAATTTTCTAATTTG
>JAEWEF010000046.1 GCA_023389595.1 Fusobacteriota bacterium | reverse complement strand
CTCATGCGTGACAGGCATGCGCTCTAACCAACTGAGCTACACCCCCAGTAATGGTGGTCTCAACAGGACTTGAACCTGTGACCCCCTGCTTGTAAGGCAGGTGCTCTCCCAGCTGAGCTATGAGACCTTTTAAGTGGTGCCCAGAGGCGGAATCGAACCACCGACACGGAGATTTTCAGTCTCCTGCTCTACCGACTGAGCTATCTGGGCAACCTATTAAGTACCAAATATTATGGCGGAAGGCCAGAGACTCGAACTCTGAAGTCTTACGACGCCGGTTTTCAAGACCGGTTCCTTACCAATTAGGATAGCCTTCCATGGTACCCCGTAGGGGAATTGAACCCCTGTTTCCAGAGTGAAAATCTGATGTCCTAACCACTGAACGAACGGGGCAGTAAATAATAAAAAAAATGGTGGATCCAGCTGGACTCGAACCAGCGACCACTCGGTTATGAGCCGAGTGCTCTAACCAAACTGAGCTATGGATCCGCTCATGGCGTATCTGAAGGGATTCGAACCCCTGACCCACGCCTTAGAAGGGCGTTGCTCTATCCAGCTGAGCTACAGATACATGTGAATGGTGCGTCATACAAGATTTGAACTTGTGACAACACGATTAAAAGTCGTGTGCTCTACCAACTGAGCTAATGACGCAATGGAGCGGGAAACGAGGTTCGAACTCGCGACATTCAGCTTGGAAGGCTGACGCTCTACCAACTGAGCTATTCCCGCATTCTAAATATTTTGGTGGCGGGGGTAAGATTTGAACTTACGACCTTCGGGTTATGAGCCCGACGAGCTACCAGGCTGCTCTACCCCGCGACAATGGTGCCTAGAGCCGGAATCGAACCGGCACGGTACTAAGTACCACGGGATTTTAAGTCCCGTGCGTCTACCTGTTCCGCCATCCAGGCAGTTTTATATATCAATCGATACCTTGACATATTAGCACACTTACTCAATTATGTCAAACATTTTTTTTATTTTATTAAAAAAATTTCTATATCTCTTTTTTCTTTAAGCTTTTCAATAAAAAAATCACTTTCAATTATTAATTTTTCTTTAGTTATCTTAGGCAATTTTTTTATTTCCCTTTCCACCTTAAGAGCTTCACTGACATTTTGTACGACAAAAACTTTTTCAATTTTTGTAACCTTATTCACCTTCGTATATTTTGCTCCAACACCACGAATATGTTCTTTAAACCTTCTTTCAACATCAGTTGTAATACCTGTATATATTGAATTATTAACACATCTTAGCATATATACGTAATACATAATTAACTCCTTCGATATTTTTCAAAATTCTATCATTTTTTCTAAATAAAATAAAGGTTTTACTTTTTTTTAATTATTAATTATAATAGTAACAATAATAAAAAGGAGAGCATGCATGGATAAAATAAAAAATAGAAAACATAATTTAAAAATATTAGTTACTATAATGTTTATTACAGTAATTTTTGTAATATTATTTTATTCTATTAAAGAAAAAGAAAATATATTTATAGGATTTTTTAAAATACTTACATCGCCAGCCATACTTGTTACAGACTTTATAGAAGTAGGAGGCATAGGTGCAGCATTTTTAAACGCCTTTCTCATTTTTGCTTTCAATTTGTTTTTAATAAAAATTTTAAAAATCAAAATAAACGGAGCTGTTCTTGCCTGTCTAAGTACGGTTTTCGGATTTTCATTTTTCGGAAAAAATATACTGAACATACTTCCTTTCTATTTAGGTGGTATACTTTATTCCTCATATTCTCATACAGATTTAAAAGACAACATAATAACAATAATGTTTTCAAGTGCACTCGCACCTTTTGTAAGTGCAGTTGCCTTTAACGCTCAGTATGCACATTATGATACTTCCTACATCTCAGCAGTATCTCTTGGTGTTATAATAGGTTTTATAGTCGTCCCCCTTTCTAAAAGAATGTATAATTTTCATAACGGTTTCGATCTCTACAACATAGGATTTACTGCCGGAATTTTAGGTGCCGTAATACTTTCCATCTTGAAAATGTATCATTTAAATTTTTATCAACAAAATTTAATTTCTTTTAAATACGACATAGCACTTAGAATAATTTGTATCGTCTCTTTTTTAGCAATGTTTGTAGTCGGATTTTTCATAAATGACAACTCACTTTCAGGATATAAAAAACTTTTATTAGACGAAGGATATAAGGTTGACTTTACACAAAAATATGGATATGGACTTTCACTTATCAATATGAGTTTTAACGGTCTGTTGGGTATAATTTTTATCATCATTTCTCAGCAAGATTTTAATGGTCCCGTACTTGCAGGTCTTTTTACTCTGGTAGGTTTTTCTGCAAGTGGAAAAACTCCTTTTAATTCAGTTTTAATATTAATAGGAGTGTATATTGCATCCATAGGTACAAATGTAAGTTCGTTCACTCTTTCTATAAGTGGATTATTTGGTACAGCTCTTGCTCCAATAGCTGGCGTTTATGGTATTGTACCCGGAATTTTAGCCGGCTGGCTTCATCTTTCTGTGGTGCAGAGCATAGGTATAGTACATGGTGGATTAAATTTATATAATAACGGTTTTTCAGCTGGAATAGTTGCAGCTTTTATAGTTCCCATAATAGATATGATAATACACAAAAAAAATAAAAATAAAATTTTGATACAAAAAAAACACGCAGCATTTCTTAGAAAAACAGAAATAAAATTAAAAGAAAATAGAGAAAACAAATAAATTATTTTGTGGGATAATTCCCAATTTTTGTTTTCAATATTATTTCAATTTTGAATAAAAATAAAATACTCGGTATCACCGAGTATTTTTTTAACTTGTTATCAAATCTTTGTAATCTTTTTCTATAACTTGTTTGATATATGTTTCGAAACACTGATAAAAAAGAGTTTTACTACTTTCTTTAAGAGAAATTACTGCCTTAAAGTCATCTCCGTCGAAAGATTTTTCCATAATTTTAAGTGTTTTATCTTCTATATCTTTGATAATATTAGCATCCGATATTTTTTCCATTAAATTTGTTATATTATAATTTTTTTGAAAAGTATCTATATTTTTTTCAAGAGATAGATCATTTAAATTTTGAATTTCATTTATATTATTGTTAGTAAGAATATTTTTACTGTTTTTCGATGTCTTTTCTTTTTGCAAAGGATTTCCAACAAGTTTAGATTTTTTCTTTCTGTACTGATTTATCTGTTTCTTATCACTAAGTCCCTTTTGATCTTTAACTGCATTTCCAAATTGTAGCGGTATATTTTTATTTTTGTCGTATCCAGACTTTATTTTTTTTATAATGCCATTAATATAACTCACAAGAGATGTTTCTATTTCTGAATTAAGCCCTTGTATTGCATTCATTACATGTATGGCAAGATCTTCTCCAAATTCATCAACAATTTTTTGTATTTTATTATCAACTCTCTTATTCCAAGCCTTACTTATAAAAGTATTCGTTTTAGCACTAGATATAGCTATTTCTAAATCGTTGCTGTATTGATTATAACTACTTTCTTTTTTATTATTTTTATTTACATATTCAGAAATATGACAATCTCCATCTCTTTTTTTATCAAATTCATATTTAATGTAATAAGTATTTTTTTCAGCCATGTATTGTTCTTCATACCAAAGAAGATATCCTAAATCTTTTAATTGTTGAAAAGCTTTTAAAATTCTAGTCAAAACTTGTTTCATTCTACTTATAGGATAAATTTTAATACCATTTTTAGTTTCTCTCGTAACAGACTGTTCTATTCTAAGTGGTATAATGGCCGCCAAAGTTCTTAAATTTACTTCACCATTTGTAGCATCGTATCTAATTTGTGATATATATTTATAAATTCTTACCGCCACAAGGTCTTTATCCATTATTTCTAAAAGATTTTTAGTATTATATTTAATATATCTTTTACTTTTAATTTTTTTTGTAATATTATCATTTAATTTTACTCTGTAAAATATTTTTTTACCTATTTTTAATTTTTTATAGCTTATTAATCTAAATTCTTCATCTTCAAA
>JAEWEF010000091.1 GCA_023389595.1 Fusobacteriota bacterium | reverse complement strand
TGTCCTGTTGCAATACCTATTTGATTACCATATGAAGAATATCCATGTGCTGCCCCTGTAGTTATTTTTTTCTGAGAAAGTTTTCCTTCTAATGTTTTTGAAACATCTTCTAAAGGATTTGCAGATCCAGTAACTCTTATAGCTTGATAGACATAAGCCCTACCAGAAAGAGGATCTCTTATAGCTCCTCCTAAACATGTAGAAGCTCCTCCAAAAGGTTCTATTTCAGTTGGGTGATTATGAGTTTCGTTTTTAAACATCAATAACCATTTTTCTTTTTTTAATTTTCCGTCAAAATCTTCAACATCAACATCTATATAAACAGAGCATGCATTATTTTCTTCAGATATTTCTAAATCATCAAGCATCCCTTTATTTTTTAATTCTTTAGCAACTATTGTTCCAATATCCATCAAGCAAATTTTTTTTGTTATATTATTTTCTTTTTTTACATTTAAATATCTTTCATAAGCAGATTTTACAATATTACCAAATTTAGTATCTGGAAAATGTACATCCTTTATTTGTGTTTCAAAAGTACTGTGTCTACAATGATCTGACCAGTATGTATCCAAAACTTTTATCTCTGTTTCCGTTGGATTTCTATCTATAGATTTAAAATAATTTTGTATGTGAATTATGTCATTTATGTTTATAGATAGGTCTGTATCATTCAAAAATTTTTCTAATTCTTCTCTTGATTTATTTATGAAATCATCATATTTTTTAATTTTTTCTAGATTAGTTAAATTTAATTTATCTTCTTGAAAAACTCCTAAATCTTTTTCACAACTTTCTATAGGGTTTATATAGAATTTTTTTATTTTTTCAAGATCTTGATTGGACAAATTTCCTTCTAAAATTATAATTCTAAATGTTTGTACTGAAAAATTACCCGGTTTTTCACAAATTAAATTTATAGCCTGCGATGTAGAATCTGCCCTTTGATCAAATTGTCCAGGTAATAAAGATACGGCAAAATATTTTTTACCATCTAAATCTATTTCTTCTGAAATAGTATCTGTAACTACCTCAGATAAAACTAATTTTTTTATTTTTTCAATTTCATTTTCTGTGCAATCTAAATTAAATAAATCATAACAATTAATTATTCTGACATTATTTAAATTATTAATCTTAAGATCGTTTTGAAACTGTGATAAAATCCTTTTAGACTCTAAATTAAACCCGCATTTTTTCTCTACAAAAAATCTAAAATTTTTCAATCTAACCTCTCCTTGAATATAAAAATCAAAAATAAAAAAAGAAAAAAGCAACTATAAATATTTAATAAATAGTCTCACTTTTTTCTTCATTAACAAAAAAATATTTTATTCTATTTCTTAACTCTTTTGCATAGCTGTAAAAAAACATGGCTCCTCCTAAAATGAAAGTAAAGAAATTGACCTCAAATTAAAAAAAGCCTTATTCGTAGTGGTCAATTTAAGGTTGCCCGTAGAAACTCTCGTCCATATTTCGAGTATATACGAATATATTATTTTATTTACTACTGTGATTAAAATATACAATATTTTTTAAATTTTGTAAACTCATATTTAACTTTAAAATATTAAACTATATTCATCCATATTTGAAAAATAGATGTAAGTATAATTCCAAATATAAAAAACATAGTTTTTTCTTTATAATTCTCTAATAAATAATTTATTGTTTTAGTTGAAATTAAAACTCCTAACAAAATTCCAATTAATAAAAAGAATAAAGGTTTAACCGTAAAATTAGATACATAAGAAAGTATATTATAATATTCTCCTATAATTAATAATAATAGAGAACCAGATATACCTGGTATAACCATTGCAAAACTAGATATTACTCCACACAAGAAAATTTTTAAACAATAATAAAAATCAAAGCTTTCTCTAAGAGTAAAATTGTTAGCTCCTCTATATATATAATTTAATAGAATAACTATAGTCATTACGGCAATTCCTAAAATAAAAAAATATATGTTTTCAGTTTTTTTGAAGTTAAATCCTTTTATAATAGCTGGTAGACTTAATAATATTAAAATTGTAAAAAAACTTGTCGTCAGTATTGGATACTCGACTATAAAAAACTTAATTAGTTTAGCAAAAAGTACTATACCGCACAATATTCCAAATCCAATTACAGATAAAAACTTTGTATACTCAATTTTTTTCTTTTTATTTACTTTAAAAAAATTTGCTATACTTTCAGTAAGTTGAGAATAAACTCCCAATAAAACACTTGCTGTTCCTCCAGAAACTCCTGGTATAACGTTAGCTATTCCTATAATCATCCCTTTTAAAAATACAATTAACATATTTCTCCTTTCTTAATTCTATAAACTCTAATTGGAGAAATTAAGGTCAATAATTCATAAATATGTAATCCAACTTTATCTTTTAAATTTTCTGGTTTGTGATATATTTCAACAATATCGTCAACTTCAACTCTATCATCTATTTCTACGAAAGAAGTATCCATAGTTATATGTAAAATTTTATACTCTTTGTTTTTTATCAAACAATATGTATTTTCGTTTCGTTTTATAAATCCGTCTGCATATCCGATTTTTATTTTAGCAATTTTTTTTGCTTGAAAACTAAATTCTAGATTTTCTTTTAATTCATAACCTATATATTTTAAATCTTCTATATTTTTTATGCTATCAACAGCCCCTAAAAAAGTTCCGACTCTTATTATATTTCTATCATAATAACCGGGTTCCTGAATTCCATACATAGCAGTTCCGACTCTAACATGTGTAACAACTTCGCAGTCATAATTATATGTTGCAGCTGTATTTTGTATATGAATACATTCAAATTTATTTCTACCGCATTCCTCGATAAAATCTGAGAAAATTTTTATATTTTTCAATCCGTCGTAATAATTAGATGAAAAAATATGAGAATGTATACCTTGAAATTTAAAGTCGTTATATAAAATAATATTTTTTAAATCTTTAAATTCATTTTCTTTTATTCCATTTCTAGCATATCCTAAATCGATTTTTATACTCATTTGTTCAGTAGGTATTCCATATGAAATAGCATCTTTCAATTTTGAAATTGAATTTATTTCCATAATAATATTTTTATTATTTTTTACTATAGACAAATCTTCTATATCTTCAAAAACTAAAATTTTTATATCTGTATTAAAATTAAGAATTAATGAGGCTTCAGATAACCTAGCTACTGCCACATTTTTAATATTATTATTTAAAAGTTCTTCTAAAATAATTTCATATCCATGTCCATATGCATTTGCTTTTATTACAGGTAGTATATTTTTATTTTTTATTTTTCTCAAATACTCTATATTATGAGAAAGTGCTTTAGTATCAATTTCTAAATAAAATGAATTTTTATTCATAAACATCTCCTATACATCGCTGTTATTTGCTTTCCTTCTAAGACCTTCTTTCAATATTTTTTTTCTAAGTCTGATATTTTTAGGTGTAACTTCAACTAGTTCATCATCTGCTATATAATCTAGTGCCTGCTCTAAAGTAAATTTTCTTGGTGTAGACAACCTAACAGCATCATCACTTCCTGCGGCTCTCATATTTGTAAGTCTTTTTGTTTTACATACATTAACAACTAAATCGTTCTCTCTGCTATGTTCTCCTACTATCATTCCTTCATATACTGGAACGCCTGGATCTAAAAATAGAGTTCCTCTATCTTGCAAGCTATTTAATGCATAAGGAACTGTTACTCCAGATTCACTTGCTATCATAACACCACGGCTTCTTGTTGGTATTTCTCCTTTGTAAGGTTCATAATCAAAAAAAGAATGATTAATTATTCCAGTTCCTTTTGTATCTGTCAAAAATTCATTTCTAAAACCTATTAACCCTCTTGCTGGTACCTTAAATTCCAATCTTGTATATCCGTCATTACTTTGAGTCATAGAAATCATTTCAGATTTTCTAATTCCCATTTTTTCAATTACTACTCCTGTATAATTATCATCAACATCTATTATTGCTAGCTCTATTGGCTCCATTTTAATTCCGTCAATTTCTTTCATAAGAACTGTTGGTTTAGATACTTGAACCTCAAATCCTTCTCTTCTCATATTTTCAAGTAATATTGAAAGTTGTAGTTCTCCCCTACCTTTAACAACAAAACAATCTGGTGAATCAGTCGCTTCTACTCTCATACTAACATTAGTTTCAACTTCCTTCTTTAATCTTTCCCATATGTGTCTAGAAGTTACAAATTTACCTTCTTTACCCGCAAATGACGAATCATTAACTATAAAATTCATCGAAATTGTTGGTTCGTCTATATCTATTAAAGGTAATCCTATTGGATTTTCAACATCCGCTAGAGTTTCACCTATATCTATCTCATCTATACCAGCAAGACTAACTATATCACCTGCAAACGCTTCGCTTATTTCTACTCTTTTTAATCCTTCATATCCATATAAAAAAGTTACTTTAGATTTTATTTTTTCTCCGTTTCTTTTTATTAAAATTAATTCCTGATTTTTTTTAATTATTCCATTATGTATTCTACCAACTGCTAATTTACCTACATAATTATCATTAGCAATATTTGTTATTAAAAATTGTGTTGGATTGTTAACATCTCCGTCAGGATCATCAACATATTCTAAAATTGTTTCAAATAAATCTTTCATATCTTTTTTGTTGTTATTAAGATCCCTTGTTGCAAATCCAGATTTACCAGAAGCATACACAACTGGAAAATCTAATTGATAATCATTTGCGTTAAGTTCAATAAATAAGTCATATACCATATACAAAACATCTTCAGGTCTAGAATTTGGTTTATCAACTTTATTTATTACAACTATCGGTCTATGTCCTTCTTCTAAAGCTTTTTTCAAAACATATTTAGTTTGTGGCATAGGACCTTCAAAAGCATCAACAAGTAAAAGAACGGAATCCACCATTTTCATTATTCTTTGAACTTCTCCACCAAAATCAGCATGACCAGGTGTATCCACGATATTAATTTTATAATCTTTGTAATTTACGGAAGCATTTTTAGAAAAAATTGTTATGCCTCTTTCTCTTTCTATATCATTAGAATCCATAATTCTTTCTTCTATTTTATCTAATTCGTGAGTTTTAAATACTCCACCTTGTCTTAATAAACAATCAACTAAAGTTGTTTTTCCATGATCAACGTGAGCTATAATAGCAATATTTTTTATTTTCATTAAATTTCACCTAATATAATTTATTTATTCTAATTATATCATAAAATACTAATTTCAATAAACTATAGCTTAATATTTTTATTTTATGGTATAATAGAATAAAAAAAAACACTTGAGGAAAAAAATGGAAGAAATAAAATATTTTTTTAGAACTACTAATGACGGTCTTAGTTTTATAAATTTTAGTGGATTACATTTATTTTTTATTATACTTATATTGGTTGCTTTCATACTATTTGCAAAAAAAATAAAAAATATTTATAAATGGAAAAAAATTATCGGAACATTTTTTTTGTTCTATAATGTTATTTTCTATTCTTGGTATTTTATAACTGGATATACTGGAATGAAAGAAAGCCTACCATTGTATTTTTGTAGAATTTCTATAATTTTATATACTATTAATTTTTTATTTGACAAAAAATTCTTCTATAAAGAATTACTTTATATAGGATTTTTTGGTCCTATTTCAGCTTTTTTCTATCCTACACTAGATATGTTTAAATTTCCACATTTTACATATTTTACTTTTTTTATAGGCCATTTATTTTTACTTTTTGCAACTATATTAGTTTTAAAGGAAAATTCTAAAATAATAAGTATTAAAAATTGTTTAAGAGCAATGATTTTTGCTTTAGTTGTAAATATTATTTCTTATTTCGTTAATATAAAATATGATGGAAATTATAACTGCATAAATCAATCTCCTCTATTTCCACAATTATTTGCAAACTATCCTAGCTATGTCTATTCTATAACTGCTTCTATATTAATATTGATAATAATATTTATAGCTCACTTAATACTTAAAATAGTAAAGCGTTTCTTAATTTAATTTATAAATAAAAAACTGCACAATTTTGTGCAGTTTTTTTTATTCTTTTTCTTCTTTAAGTTTATCTAATATTTTTTCCCTTGTTATTTTTAATATTTCCTCTACCTCAAGATTTTCAACTTTAATTTCATCTAAAAATTCTATACTAATTTTTTTAGGTCTAGGTATTTTAGTATCAATTGGAAAAGCATCGTATGCTCCATCTATTACAAAAGGTTTTATATTGATATTCAACTCTTTAGCTATTAGAGCAAAACTCTTTTTAAATTCACCTAATTTACCGTCTCTAGTTCTTGCCCCCTCAGGAAAAATTACAATATTTTTATTTTCATTTAATAATTTATAACAAGTTTTTAAATATGCTGATACATCTTTTGTAGGATCTATAACGACAACATTTGAATATTTAGCAATAAATTTCATTAATCCAGATCTAAAATGATCTATTTTTGCTATATAATAGGTGTTAGATAAATCAGAAGATTTTAAAGTGTAGTTTAATATTGGAGCATCAATATAACTTTGATGATTTCCAACATATATTACGGGATTATTTTTAGTTTCGTTTTTATTTTTTACATCTAATCTAAAATATAATTTTAAAATAACGAATAATAAAGGTTTAAATATTTTACTTAAAAGATTCCCACTTGGAATTTCTATGTTATCTAAATTATTTGTTTCAATTTTAATATTTTCATCAACATCTTTTTTGTTTTCTCTTAAATAATTTGTTAATTCTTCAACAGTAGGATATTTTATTATAAGTTCATTATCCATTATGCCAAATTTTTCGTTAATGAAACCTAAAAATTCTACCATATCTAAAGAATCCATTCCTAAATCAAGTTCTATGTGAGCCTTTGGATTTATTTTTCTTCCTTTTAAATTATACAAATAATCTTTTATTATAGAATATTCTTCGTATTTTGGTTCTTCAATTTCTACTTCTTCTTCTAAAATAGATTTTATAAAATCTTTCAATAAAAATCTTCTTATTTTTCCTATTTTAGTTTTTGGTAATTCATTTTTGACTATACATATATCAAGTATTTTTTTATAATCTGGTACATTTCTATTATACTTATCTATAACTTTCCACTTTATAGCCTCTTTTATATTTACTATTTTTTCATCAAGCATTTTTTGAAAATCAGGATATACAACAGCTGTTAAAACAGAATTAATATCTGTTACAGCTATTTCTTTTATTAAATTGGTATCTACCAATATTTTATTTTCAATTTCTACTGGGTTTATATTTTTACCATTAGATAAAACTATCATTTCTTTTTTTCTACCATTTATAAATAAAAAATCATCTTTTATATAACCTAAATCACCAGTATGTAAATATCCATCCGAATCTATCATTTGAGATGTTGCTTCAGGATTTTTATAATAACCCTTCATTACATTTCTACCTTTTGCTAATATTTCTCCATCTTCTAAAATTTTAACTTCTAAATTTGGTAAAATTTTTCCTGAAGATCCAGGAACAATATGATTTTGTGGCGTAAATGATATCATAGGTGCCATTTCTGTAAGTCCGTATCCGTCACATATCTTAATTCCAAAAGTGTAAAAATCTTCTGCTACTTCTGGTATTAATTTAGAACCACCTGAAACGAAATATTTTACATTTCCACCAAATTGTTCTCCAACCTTTTTAAATATAATTTTATTTAAAGAAAAATTATTTATTTTTTTTGCTATTTTATAAATAGATCTAGTTATAAATTTACTCTCTACTTTTTCTTTTATTTTTTTGTGTATTAATTCCCAAATTTTAGGAACACCAACCATGATTGTAACCTTATGTTTTTTCATCGTATCCATTATAGCTTGTGAAGAAAAATCTTTAAGAAAAACTAATGTTGCTCCAACATATATAGGCACAAAAACCGTTCCTAATAGTGGAAATGTGTGATGAAGTGGTAATAGAACAATAAATTTATCAACCTCTTCAAACATTTTATATTTATCAAGAGCTTCTATATTAAAAAGAATGTTATCAAAAGTTAACATTACTCCTTTAGGATTTCCAGTTGTACCAGAAGTGTATAATATAAATGCTGTTCTATACACATCATCTATTTCTATTTTTAATTCTCCATCATATTCGAAATTACCAAATTTAATTTCATCAACATTAATAATTTTAATGTCTTTATTTAGTTTTTCAACTACGCTTTTTGTTAAAGAAATATTAGCATTTGAAGTAAATATTAGTTCAGAATCTGAATTTTCAACAAAATAATATAACTCGTCAAAATTGGCACTTGAATCTATACAAACATTTACCGCTTTTTTATCAAAAGTTGCAAATATTGAATACACATATTCAACTCTATTTTCCATAAAAATCATAACGTGAGAATTTTCTTTAATATCAACAATAGATGATAGTTGCTTAATATTTTTTATTAATTCTCCGTAAGTTATCACTTTATCGTCTATCACACATGCTTCTTTATTTCTGTTTTCAATTAAAACCATTCTACCTCCTAATTGTAAAAATTTTATTTATAATATTTACAATAAGTGCTTTATACTATTTAACATAACACTTCTTATGTTTGGATTTTCTTTTGATAAATCACTTATTATATTTTTTACTCTTAATCTTTTTGAATCTTCACTGCTTTCATATGGACAATCAGATTTTGTTGCGGGTAAATTCAGTTTTTTTACATAACTAATAATATCTTTTTCTTCAACATAAGCGAGAGGTCTTATAACAGCAACTGAATATTCTTCAGAAATGTAATATGGTTTCATCATCTTCATATTTCCTTGATAAAATACGTTCATTAAAAAAGTTTCTATTATATCATCCTTATGGTGCCCTAAAGCTAATTTATTAATTTTTTCTTTTAGCATAAACTTGTAAAGTATACCTCTCCTAATTCTTCCACATAAAAAACAAGGATTTTTAACTTTTTCTTCACCAAAAAGAATTTCTTCTAAATTGGTGTGTATTATTTTAAGTTCTAAACCAAGGCTTTTGCAATATTCAGAAATTTTTTCATAAGAATTTTTATCTGTATTAGGTTGTATATGTATAGGTATTATTTCAAAATTTAAATTACTTATAAGTTTAATTCTTATTAGAGCGTTCAAAACCGTTAAACTATCTTTTCCACCAGATATACCAACTGCAATTCTATCTCCGGCTTCAATCATATTATATTGATAAGCAGCTTTCCCAATAGGTGTCCATATACTTTTTTTAAAATTTTTACCTTCTATATACTTTAAAATTTCTTTTTTCTCCATAACTATTTTTTATTTCCTTCTGTATAACCCATAACATAACTTAAATTAACATTTCTTAAAGCATGAAAAATACTTTTTTTTATGTTAGGATTAGATTTTTCTAAATTTTCTAGCATTATTTTTATTTCTTTTCTTTTAGAATCAGTTTTATTTGATTCAACTGGACATCCACAAGACATGGCTTCTATTTCGTTTGAAGACATAAAAGATTTTATATCTTTTTCTCTAACGTATACTAAAGGTCTAATAATTTGTAGATTTCCACTTGTTGAATTTACTTTAGGTAACATAGTTTTTACTGTGCTTGCATAAAATAAATTAATCATTGTCGTTTCTATCACGTCATCAAAATGATGTCCTAAAGCTAATTTATTAAATCCAAGTTCATCTATTTTATTATATAAAACTCCTCTTCTCATTTTTGCACATAAAAAACAAGGACTCTCTGGATCTTGATCAAAAGCTACCTGCCAGACATTAGCATCAAATATTTCACAGTCTATGTCTAGATCTTTTAAATTTTCTCTAAATTTATTTATATCTATTGCTTCAAATCCTGGATTCATTGAAATAAATCTTACTTCAAAATTTTTCGTTCTATCTTTTTTTAACTCTTGAAATAGTTTGCACAACAATAAACTATCCTTACCTCCAGAAACTCCTACAGCAATTCTATCGCCATCTTCTATTAAATTAAAATCGTTTATTGCTTTAACAAATTTTCTCCATATAGTTTTCCCATATTTTTTTCTTATACTTAATTCTATTTCTTTAATATCTTTCATTTTTTCCCTTAATTCTACTTTCTAAATATTTTACTACGCCATCAAAATTATTAGTAAATTCAGTCTCATTTTTTATATCAGTTTTACTAATGTGACTATCTTTCATTCCCACTCCGTGTCCAACATATTTTAACATTTTATAATCATTCTCGCTATCGCCAAAAGCGATAATATCATCACTAGATATATTATAGTGTTCAAGTACTTTAACTAAACCTTCCTTTTTATTACACCCTTTTGCATTAAAATCTAAACAATCATGTGATGAAGCAACAACTTCTAAAATATCTCCATATTTTTTTACAGCATAATCTTTAAATTTTTCGAATAATTCTCTATTACTTTCTACTACCAAAATTTTTTCTGAATCTTCACAATCATTTATATCCTGTATAACACTACCTTTGTATTCACTTCTTTTTATATCTACAACTCCATACTTAGGATAATAATAATTTATTCCGTAAAAAATTCTATAATCGACTTTAAATTTTTCAAAATCTTTTACTAATTCTTTAACTATTTCTTTTGAAATTTTTGTACTGTGTATAATTTTTTCATTTTTATCGTAAATATTAGCTCCGTTGTTGCAAATCATAAACATTGGTATACCTATTGTATTTTTTATATCTTTAGTAGAAAAGTATCCTCTACCTGTTGCTATAACTATTTCTATTCCTTGATTATAAAAATTTTTCAAAGATTCTCTAGTGTAGTCAGTTATTTTTTTATCGTTTGTCAATAATGTTCCATCTAAATCAGTAACTATTAATTTCATAAAATCTCCTATTCAAAATTGTATTTTGTTATGATGCTGTTTGTTAAATCTCCTTTGTTTTTTCTAAATTCATTAAATGAAATATCTATAAATCCTCCTGCTATATTGTGAACATTTTTAAAACCTAAACTTTTTAAAAAATTTACAGCATCTGCACTTCTATGTCCAGATCTACAATAAATGTAAACTTCTTTATCTTTAGGTATAGCTTCTTGACTGTAAAATAATTCTCTTAGTGGAATATTTATAGAATTTTTTACGTGACCATTATCGTATTCGTAATCTTCTCTTACATCTAAAATATATTCGTTATTTTTAACTAAACTTTCTAAATTTTCTGGAAAAATATCTTCAGAAGAATTCACCTCTTGATCAAGAGCAGTTAAAGCAGCAATATTAAGTATATCAGGATTAAATTCATCTTGATTTTCATAAATTTTTTCTTTAGCTAACAATTTCAATGAGTTATCCTTTTCAATCAATTCTTTAACTTTTTCAAGTCTTTCATTTATATTAGCTCTGTTAGCTATTTGTAAACCAATTATCCTTCCTTCGTTATGTATAAGTTTTAGATATATTATTTCAAATGTAGGATTAAGCCCATTATAGTCATTAGATATTAATCTTACTTCTTTAAAAGGCATTGAGTTTTCTTTTAAAAATGTTGACGTGTATCCAATAGATCCTATCAAATAATTTTCAAGCTTAAAAATATTTATATTGTTTTCAGTAAAATTTTCTTCGCTAATATTTCTATTGAATTCTAAATCTATGTTCTTAGTTTTTTTTATGTCTGTGTATATAATATTTAGAAATTCATCATCAAAATAATTTTCTATTCCATTTAAATTTTCATGAATATTTATCATCTAAATCAATTCCTTTAAAATAGCTCCCGTCAAATTATCATTTTCGGAAACAGTTATCTTTTTAATATTAAATAAATCATAGATAGCCTTCAAAATAATGCTACCACCAACTATAACATCCTCTCTTTTTTTATCGAGTCCCACTATACTTTCTTTACCAATAAAATTTAAATATTTTTCAATATTGGATGACAATTCATCATAAAATAATTCTTTATTGTGTATTTTATCTCTTTCATAGTTAGCAATAGAATCTCTGACAGAAATCTGAGTTGTTATAGTTCCAGCCACTCCATAAACTTTAAATTTTTTATTACTATATTTTTTTAAAAAATAACTTAATTCTAATTTTAATTTTTCTAACGTTTTTTCATATGCTTTTTTTAATTTATCATATGAATTATCTTCTAAAAATTGTTCTGTTATACGTACCGATCCTATATCAACACTTTTAGAAAATATTATCCCTTCTTTTTTATTACCGTAAGTAAATTCTGTTGATCCACCTCCTATATCAACTATAAATATGTCTGTATCTGTATCTATATCTGATACGACACCTAAAAAATTATATTCAGCTTCTCTGTTACCAGAAATACAATTAATTTTTATTCCTGTATTTTTATATATTTTATCTATAAAAATATCTCTGTTTGAAGAATCCCTTGTTGCGGAAGTTGCAAAACAGAAAATATTTTTATCTTTTATTTTAAAATTATCTATAATTTTTTTATATTTAGTTAATGTTGCAAGACATCTTTCTATTGCTTCGTGCTTTAATGATTTATTTTTATCAACACCTTCACCAAGTCTTATAACTTCTAATTTATTAGCATATATTTTAACACATTTATTTCTAAAAAATTCTCCTATAAAAAGTCTGCAAGAATTTGTACCTATATCTATTGATGCCTTTAAATCGTTGAATTTATACTTATTAATTATTTTTGCTATATCTTTTGTGTTTACAGATACTTTTTCAAATTTACCGAAATCTTTAAAACATATCATTATTACATTGTTAAAATTATTTTTTTTATCACTTTTTGCTAACTCAAATAAAATTTTATCATCAATATTTAATGGATTCGATGCAATACCAAATTTTTCAAAAATATTTTTTGCCCTTTTTAAAATATCATCTTTGATATAACCTTTTAAAATAGAAAGTTCAAGTTCAAATATAACTCCTTTAGCTACAGCCTCTCCATGAGATATACCAGTATAATGAAAATAACTTTCTATTACATGTGCATAAGTGTGTCCAAAATTTAAAAATGCTCTTATATTTTCTTCTTTTTCATCATTATCTACATAATATTTTTTTATTTTTATAGACTCTTCTATCATTTTAATAACACTATCTTCATCATTAGAGTCTAACTTCTCTAAAAATTTTAAATAATTTTCATTTTCAGCAAGAAATGTATGTTTTATAATTTCAGACATACCAGATAAAAAATCTTGTTTATCAAGTGTCAATAAAAATTTTGTATCAATTATTACCTTTAATGGATTTTTAAAGTTACCTATGAGATTTTTTACATCATCAAAATTTACAGCAACTTTTCCACCTATACTTGCATCTACTTGTGCCAATAAAGATGTTGGTATCTGTATAAAATCTATTCCCCTCATAAAGATAGAAGCTATAAATCCACCCGTATCACAAACTACTCCGCCCCCTAAACAAATAATTAGAGATTTCCTCGTGTAGTTTTTTTCTTTCATAAATTTAATTACTTCCAAAACAGTTTCTATATTTTTATATCTTTCTCCATCTTCCATCTCAAAATGGTCTATGTTAATTTTGTTTAGAGAATTAATTATATCATTTCCATATAGATTAAAAATTTTTTTGTTAGAAAATAGTAGTATCTTATCAAATTTCTCTAAATCTAATATAGAATTATTTATTATGTTTTTTCCTAAAAATATATTGTCTGAAATTTTTTTCATCATATCTCCTAAAAATTGTTATTAAAAAAATAACTACATCTGAATGTAGTTATTAAACTTATAACATGCTTGGTAAAATACCTAATATTATAAAAATTATAGAATATTTTATATTTGATAAAAGTGTGTCTATACCAATATAATAAGCACTTTTATTTTTATTTTTAAATTCTAAAAGTATAGAAATTATTAATATTAAAAAATACGCGACAGTAAAAAAATACATATCGTTTCTATCATATGTTCCCAATTTAGTTCCGTGTCCTCCGAAATACCCTTGTAAAATCTCGACAAAAGTTGTAATTAAATATATCATTGTAAACCAAATTAAATTGAAAAAATAACCGCTTCTATTTATCAAAAAAGCTGCTCCAGTAGAAAATAACCAAAGCCCATCTGGTAAAGAATATATAGCCCAAGTAGGAAAAAGCTTTCTGTAATATTTAGCGATAGTTCGTGCTGCTTCCACATGACCAGAAATATTTAAAGAATGCATCACTCTATAGTAATAAAGATTTTTACTTCTGTACATTAAATATATTAGTATTCCTATTATTAGAGGAGTTAGTATTAAAAATATTCTAGTTTTTTTCATTTTTACCTCTTTATTTTTTAAAATTAATCTCTAAGTGTTAGAGGCATCACAATATATAAATAATTATCATCATTTTCCCTAAACATTTTTACAGCAGAGTCATTTTTATACATCTCAACTATTACATTATCATCTTTAGATATATTTTGTAAAAAATCTGTTAAAAATTTTATATTTAAAGATATTTTTAGAGGATCTCCAGTATATTCTACTGGAATATCTTCGTTAATTTTTGCAACATCACTTATACCATGAACATTCATTTTATTGTCAGAAAAAGTAAAAGTTGTTCCATATTTAGATTCACTATTATTTCTAACAAATACCATAGCTCTTTTAAGTATTTTGTTAAAAGTATCAGCGTTTATTTTTAAAGATTTATCATATGTAGTGTTAGACAAAATACTTTGGTAATTAGGATATTTTAATTCGACTTGTCTAGTTGAAATTATTATATTTTCAACAGCAAAATATATTTTATTATCATTTTGATATATTTTTACATTATCTGGAGGTAAAGAACTTAATATTTTACTTAAAGCAAAAATTGCGTTTAATGGTATACTAACTTCAAAATTATCTATATCTTTATTGATATACTTTGATAAGTAAGCTAGTCTGTATGTTTCAGCAGCTATAAAATATAAATGTTTAGCTACGCTTTCTATCCTAACACAATTCATAGCTATATTATTTTGTGTAACATCGGCTGCAAAAGAAACCTTTTGTATAATATCAATTAATTCTTTAGACTCTAATTCTATTTTTTTAGTTGTATCATTCAATTTAAAATTATCTATATTGTTTGGAAAATCTTTTGGATTTACCATCAAAAATTCTGAAGAAGAATCTTTAGTTTCTATAAATAAAATTTCTTTTTCTGTTCTTATGGTTATATTTTCATCTTTAATTTCTTTTAAGTATTCATCCACTAATGAGAAAGAAAAAGTAAATTCTCCTTCCTCATTTAAAGAATCTATATTCATAAAAGTTACTATAGTTGTATCTAAATCTGTTCCATAAAATTTCAATTCATTTCTATCAACTTTAGCATAAATGTTAGATAGAATTGGCTTTATTTTATTATCTTTTATTATTTGGTCAGCTATTTTTATTCTTTTTAGAAATTCTAATCTATTAACTTCTATTCTCATTTTTTCCTCCAGAAAATTTTATTTTCAGTATTAGTCAATAATCTATCTATATTCTTTTTATGTCTGATAACTACAAAAACACTTATTACTAAAGATAAAAGTATCATACCAATATTCTGTTTAAAATTATCTAGGCTGTAAGCTATAATTAAAGCTGGTAAAAAAATTGCACAAATTATAGATGATAACGAAACGTATCTTGTAACTATAAGTACTATTATAAAAATTATTAGTAATTCTAAAATTATATATGGAGATAAAAATAAAAAAACTCCAGTTGTTGTAGCAACTCCTTTTCCTCCTTTAAAATTTATAAATATACTAAATGTATGTGCAAGTATAGTCACAAATCCTATCAATGATAAAATATTGTTATCTTTTATAAAAAAAGAAGCTAAATATATTGGTAAAAATCCTTTCAATACATCAAGTATTAAAACTAGAACCCCTAATTTTTTTCCCAATACTCTGTATGCATTAGTAGCTCCAGTATTTTTACTTCCATAATCTCTAATATCTATTTTTTTAAAATATTTTCCTAACCATACACCACTAGGTAAAGCTCCTATAAAGTAAGCTATCAATAAAAATAAAAATATTTTCATTTATATCTCCTTTTTAATTTTTTATAGCTGATGTCCATTTAATTTTAAATGAAAGTAAAAGAAATAAGAAACCAGCTAAATAATTTGATAGCAAGTTACCCCAGAATACTGAGTCAACTCCCAAATATTTTTTAGTAACTAATATAAATAAATATCTTATTAGCCACAATCTAAGTATACCGAATAGTAAAACATATTTTGTTTTTCCCATTCCGATAAATGCTCCTTGTGTTACCATAAAGATAGCAAACCCTATTATTGAAAATGTATATATATCTAATGAATGAACAGTTAATCTTACTATCTCTTCATTATCTTGGAAAAGTCTAGCTAAAAATTCTGATGAAGGATAGAATATTACTATCAATATTAAAGAAAGTATTACCGAAAAAACACAACCTATTTTGTGTGTTTTTTTTGCGTTAGAAACTTGATTAGCTCCTATGTTTATACTTACCATAGTAGCTATCGAAGTACTTATTGAAGACGGTAATGTAAAACACATATTATTAATATTTCCTGAAATTGTTTGAGCTGTCAAAACTATAGTTCCATATTTTTCAACTTCCGTATTTATCAAAAAGAATGCTAAATTTATCATTATGTAACTAAGTATAGATGGAATAGCTATCTTTATTATTTTTTTTATTATATTGTAATCAAATCTAAAATTTTTAAAAGTAAGTTTAGTTTCAGTTTCCTTTATAAATAAGTCGTATATCATCCATATACCTACTATCAAGTAAGATGCAAAGGAAGACATAACGGCTCCTATAAGTTTTAATTTTAGCACATATAAAAATATTGCATTAAAACTTATTTTTAAAATAAATAATATAACCATCCTGATTAAAGTTGCTTCTGGCTGTCCAAAAGCATTCTTTATAGAATTGTATATTGAAGACATAAACAAAAACGGTATTACTAAAGAGTAAGCACTTAGGTAAACAAATACACTTTCCGATATTTCGGCGTTAACCATATTTTTTGCAAACGAAGCTACAAAAATTGTTAAAGGAACTATAAGTAATGAAATTATAAAAGAAAAAACTAATATGTTCATTGCAGCCTTTTTTACTAGTTTCATATCTCCGCTACCATTTATCTGTCCTAAATAAGACATAGCAGCAGCTCCAAGACCCATAGATGTAGCTATAAGAATATTTATTATTTGTTGATCGTATCCTATGGCAGCAGCTATAACGTATCCTGAAGTTCTATTTAAAAACAAACCATCTGTTAAAGGTATTAAAGCTGAAACAAAACTCATCATTATTGTGGGAAATGATAAAAACAACAATGTTCTTACTATATTCCCGCTCAATACCATCTTTCTTCTTTCGTCTACTGTAACTCTTCTAATCACTTAAAATGCACTTCCTTTTGTAAAATTAGATTTGAAATTGTTTTATTTTTTCTTCTAAAAGCTTAATATCTATAGATTCAACTTCTTCAATTTTATTATCAACACACAGTTGAATTTTTTCTATTCCTTTATTTTTTGAATATCTAGAAAATAATTCTTTTGCAAAGTTTATTTCATCATAACTTAATTTAACATTACTAATAATATTAGGTCCGGGAGTTTTATAACTATGTATGTATGTTTTGTTTATTATTTTATCCTTCATTTCTTTAATCTTATCATTCGTTTCTTTATCTCTTCCAACAAATATATATTTTCCTTTATCTATTCTAAAAAATCTCGATACTTTAATTATGTCAAATAAATACGAATATTCTTCTTTCAAAAATCCGTCATCTTCTATAATCTTTAATCTATTAGAATATCCCGGATCTGTTAAGAGACATCCACCACCTGGCGTTGGGTAATCTATTATTCCATACTTTTCAGTTAATTCTATCTGTCTCTGACGTGATCTACCTTGTATATCTAATAATTTTGATCTGTCAACTAATCCTTTCAATTCTGCATCACTTTCTGGCAATAGCTTTGCTGATAATGGTCTTAAAACGAGATTACCAATTCCGGATAGTTTTTTAACTTTTTCCAATGCCTGAAAGTTTTGTGACATTGGTCTTTGCCCTAAAACTTCTCCAGATATTATAAAATCCGCATTATATTTTTCTAATAATTCTCCAGCTACCTTAAACATTAAAGCGTGGCAATCTATACAAGGGTTCATGTTCTTTCCCCTTCCATAAACTGGATCTGAAACAATTTTAGTATGTCTTTCCTCAAAATGAACATACTCTAATTGAACTCCTAATTGCTTTGCCATTTTTTCAGCTTTTTCATTAGAACCACCAAAAAAATGTGACACAAAATTTAAAGCTATAACTTCTATTCCTTGGTCTTTAACTATTTTTATAGCTAATGCACTATCTAAACCACCAGAAAATAAAGCTAGAGCTCTTATTTTTTTAGTCATTAATTAAATATCCTCTCTTTCTAAACTAACTATTTTATCTTCTTTTTTTGTTGCTCCCTCATATCTGACTTTTGCCCATTCAGGTAAAATAGTATAAACATTTTCTGTAATTTTTGTATATGAAGCATTTTTTACAGACATAGCTCCAGAAAGAAAATCTAAAGCTTTTTGCATAACTTTTTTATTTGCTTTTTCAAAATTTAAAGTTATTACCTTCTCTCTTTTAATATAATTTACAATTTTATAGCAATCATCTAAACTTTGAAAAGTAAATATCACTGGACTGTAACCTGTATTATCATCTTCTATCTCTTCATTTTCTTCAGTTTCTTCTTCTATTTTTTCATTTTTTCTTTTAAATAGAAAACTTCTGAATTCTCTTTGTTTAATTTCATTGTTCTCATCTTCGTTTTCTTCTGAGAATTCTTTATTGTCATTTTCATTATTTTCTAACTCATCATCAAATTCAATTTGATCTTCATCATACAATTCATCGTCATCTACATTATTAACTTTTTTTAAAAAATTAAATATTTTATTTATAGGTTTCACTCCTACCTCCTATTATAGAAATATATTACTTCCTATTCTTATTATTGTGCTTCCCTCTTCAAGAGCAATTTTATAATCATTGCTCATTCCCATAGAGAGTTCAGTTAACTTTCCATTAAAAAAATTTTTGTTAAGTTCATTTTTAATCTTTCTTAATTTAGAAAAAACAAATCTTATTAAATCGTTATCTTCTACAAAAGGAGCCATAGTCATTAAGCCAATTATATTTATATTCTCTAAATTAATTAATTTTGGAATATCTTTATATAATTCTTCTAAAATGTATCCGTGCTTAGACTCCTCTCCATAAATATTTATTTCTATTAAAACATTTATTTTTTTGTTTATTTCTTTAGCCTTCTTATCCAATTCTTCAGCTAAAGACAACCTATTAACAGAATGTATAAGTGAAACATTGTTAATGATGTATTTTATTTTATTAGTTTGTAAATTACCTATAAAATGCCATTCGATATTTTTTATATCAATATTATTAAAATATTCAATTTTATCTCTCATGACTTGTGCTTTATTTTCTCCTATAGTGTAATAACCTATTTCAAAAAGTTTTTTAATATCAGAAACTGTACTATATTTAGTAACGGCTACCAACTTAACTTTTTCAGGATGCGGAGAGTAAGTTTTAATATCATCAATAATTATATCAATCTTTTCTTTTAAACTCATCAAATCACCTATATAAAATTTAAAACAACATCATTATAAAACATTATTCCTTTTTCTGTAATAGATATAAAATCATCTTCAATTTTAATGTATCCTTCTTCAAATAACTTTTTAGCAATTTCAGTATACTTTTCATCGATTTTTATCTTATAGTCCAACATTCTTAATCCAAGAATATATTTATATTTTTGTGTTTCATCTGTGTCCAAAATTTCTATTTCTTTTTTATCAATAGGAAAAAGGGAAGCATCTATCATAGAAAAATAATCATTAAAACTAGAAACATTTTTATATCTTTTATTTTTGTAATATCCTGATGCCCCTAGACCTATTCCTATATATTCGTCATTTTTCCAATAATTAATATTATGTTTAGATTCAAAATTATTTTTAGAAAAATTTGAAATTTCATAATGTTTGTATCCATTTGAAGTTGCTTCTTCAATTATCTTTTCAAACATTTCAGCTTCTAATTCATTTTCAGTTACATTTAAAGTTTTATCCTTTAATTTTTCAAATAAATGAGTTCCCTCCTCCCATATAAGAGAATAAATAGAGAAGTGATGTGGAGACAATTTAAATAAAATTTCTAGGTCTTTAATTAAATCTGAAATATTTTGACCGGGTATAGAATATATCAAATCTAAACTTATATTATCAAATCCAGATAAAACAGAATTTCTATAACATTCTATAGCATCTTGACTGTTGTGATCTCTACCGAGTATTTTTAAAAATTTATCATTAAAAGTTTGGACACCTATGCTTATTCTATTTATGCCTATTTGTCTTAAATTCTTGAGTTTTTCAAAATCGACAGTTTTTGGATTTACTTCGATAGTTATCTCAGTTTCTCTATTAACTTTTAAGGAAGAAATTATTTTTTTTATGTTTTCACAAGATAACAGAGATGGTGTTCCTCCTCCGAAATATAATGTTTTTATTTTTGAAAGATTATACATTGATATTTCTTTTATTAAATATTCAACATATTTTTCTTGATCTTTCAAATTTGGAAAAGATAAAAAATCACAATAATTACACTTCTTTAAACAAAAAGGTATATGTACGTAAACACTATAAGCTTTCGACATATTCTTGGAACTCTTTCACAACTTTATTTAATTTATCTTGAGCCAATTTCTTAGTTTTATCTACAACAGAAATATAATATTTTATTTTAGGTTCTGTACCAGAAGGTCTTGCTGTAAGATAAGTATCGTCCTCTAAAACAAATTGCACAACATTAGACTTAGGTAGTCCAGTCCCCTCTTTATTAAAATCTGTGTATTTTTTTACTTTTTTACCACATATTTCTATGTGCTCTGTATTTCTTATATTTTCCATTGTTTTTGCTATAGATTCTAATCCTTCTTTTCCAGCTCTAGTTATAGGAATAGTCTCTTCAAGTCTCCAACCATATTTGTTATAAATGTTGTTTAATTGTTGATAAATAGTAATATTTTTATTCTTATAGTAAGCAGTCATTTCAGCAACCAACATACTAGTTACAACCGCATCTTTATCTCTAACATGATCACCTATTAAATACCCTATAGCTTCTTCAAATCCAAACAAAAATGTTCCGTCTATTAATTTTTCTTCAAATTGTTTAATTTTTTCTCCCATGTATTTGAACCCTGTTAATGTTCTTATAGTTTCTATTCCATAATGGTTAGTTATTGTATCTAACATTGGTGTAGAAACAATAGTCGTAAGCATTTTACCATTTTTAGGTAATGGATTTTTATTTGAAAGAATATATTCAGCTATAAGTATTCCTATTTGATTCCCGTTTGGATATATCCATTTTCCATTATCATCTTTTATTGATATCCCAACTCTATCTCCATCTGGGTCGTTAGCTATACATATATCGGCGTTTATTTCATCGGCTAAATCATTAATTAATTTAAATACTTTTGTATCTTCAGGATTAGCGTACTCACATGTTGGGAAATTTCCATCTGGATTTATTTGCTCTTTAACATTAACATATTTATATCCCATTTCATCAAATATTCTATTTACAGGTCTTCCCGCTGTACCATGTAAAGGAGAATATGCAATAAGTATTGAATCTTTATTTTCTAAATTAGGATAGATAGAACTTTTTTTAACATTTTCTATATATTCATCATCTATTTTTTTATCTATGTAAACTAAAAGAGATTTACTCAAAGCTTCTTCTTTAGAAATTATTTTTATATCTTTAAAAACATCAACTTTTCCAACTTCACTTACTATACCATCAGCATGTTCTCCAGATATTTGTGCCCCGTCATCAAAATAAACTTTATATCCATTATATTCTTTAGGATTATGTGATGCAGTTATCATTATTCCAGCTTGTGTTTTCAATGTTCTTGTAGCAAAAGAAAGCTCAGGTGTTGTTCTTATAGAATCAAAAATATATGCTTTTATTCCATTAGCTGCTAAAACTAACGCAGTATTAATTGCATTTTCTGCTGAATCTAATCTACAATCATAAGCTATAGCAACTCCTTTTTCTTTTCCAGTTTCACCAAAATTTTTAATTATGTAATTAGATAATCCTTGTGTAGCTTTTCTTATGTTATATTTATTCATTCTATTTCTTCCTATGCCTCTAATTCCTCTCATGCCGGCAGTTCCGAAACTTAAATCTGTATAAAATCTGTTTTCTAATTCTGTTTCATCATTTTTTATTGAAAGCAATTCTTCTTTTTCTTCAAGAGTTAAAATATCAGAATTTACCCATTTATTATATTCAATCAAAATTCTTTCGTCCATAAATTTCATCTCCTTTAAATAAATAAATTTTATTTTACATTTTAACATATTTTTAAGAATTTTTATATAAAAATATAACACAATTTAATGAATTTTTTATACTATTTTATAGTTAAAAATATTGCAATTCTTTTTTATATTCTATATTATCTCGATTTAAAAATACAATTGAAAATTGTTTTTATTTGTGTTACAATTTTGTAAATTTTTATTTTAATACTGATAAGGAAGTGTGTTATGAATATATCAAAAAAAGCTTTAAAAATGAATTACTCTCCAATAAGAAAATTAATTCCTTATGCACAAGAAGCGGAAAAAAAAGGAATAAAAGTTTATAAATTAAATATAGGTCAACCAGATATAGTTACTCCAGATTCTTTCTTTGAAGGTTTAAATAGTTATTCAGATAAAATAGTAAAATATTCTGACTCTAAAGGTATAGATAAATTGAGAGAAAGTTTTTCAAAAAGCTATAAAAAAAGTGGCCTTGATATAGATGTTGATGATATATTAATAACTCAAGGTGGTAGTGAAGCTATTTTCTTTACTATGCTGGCTATATGTGATGAAGGAGATGAAGTTTTAGCTCCTGAACCTTTCTATTCAAACTATTCTAGTTTTGCAAGATTTTCAAATTCAAAAGTTGTACCAATAGAAACTAAAATTGAAAATAATTTTCATTTGCCTCCAAAAGAAGAAATAACTAAATTAATAACAGAAAAAACTCGTGCTATAATTTTTTCTAATCCAGTTAATCCTACTGGAACTGTTTATACGGAAGAAGAAATAAGAATGATAGGCGAAATAGCAAAAGAATATGATTTATACATAATTGCAGATGAACCTTACAGACAGTTTGTTTATGATGAAAATATAAATTATTTTTCTGCTTTCAAACTTGAAGATGTTAAAGATAGGGTTATACTAGTTGATAGTATTTCAAAACACTATAGTGCATGTGGTGCTAGAATTGGTTTGCTAGCTAGTAAAAATCACGAATTTCTTAGCTATATACTTAAATTTTGTCAAGCTAGATTATGTGTTTCTACTATTGAACAACACGCTGCAGCAAATTTAATAAACACTATGGACACATATTTTGAAGATGTAAAATTTAAATATAAAAATAGAAGGGATCTTTTATGTGGATATCTAGATAAAATTGAAGGCGTTACTTATTCGAAACCTGAAGGAGCATTTTACGTTTTTGCAAAACTACCTGTAGATAATGCAGAAAAATTTACTAAGTGGATGTTGACAGATTTTTCATATCAAAATATGACACTTATGATTGCACCTGGTGAAAGTTTTTATGAAACTGAAGGTAAGGGAATTCAAGAAGTTAGATTTTCATTTTGTACAAGTATAGAAGATATAGAAAATGGAATGATAGTTTTGAAAAGAGCTTTAGAAGAATATAATAGAATTAATAAATAAAAAATAAAAAACGGATTTTAAAATCCGTTTTTTTATTTTTAAAATATCTTAATTATTTTTTTACTCTTTCAACATATTCATTAGTTCTTGTATCAATCTTTATCCACTCTCCTTGATCAACAAAAAGAGGAACTTGAATTTCATATCCAGTTGAAAGTCTTGCAGGTTTCATAACTTTTCCTGAAGTATCTCCTCTTAAACCTGGTTCAGTATATTCTATTTGTCTTTCAACGAAAGTTGGAATTTCAACTGCAACCGGAATAGATTCGTAATATATAACTTCTAATTCCATTTCTTCTTCCATGTAATTTAATGCATCTCCTAGATCTTGTTCTTTCAGTTCAATTTGATCCCAAGTTTCTGGATTAGAAAATATGTAATTGTCACCATCTTTATATGAATAGATAGCCTTAACTTTATCAAGTCTTATATCTTCCATTTTTTCATCTGCTTTATAAACAGAGTCAGATATATTCCCTGAAATTAAATTTTTCATTTTTAGTTTTACAACTGCAGCATTTCTTCCAGATTTATTGTACTCAGTTTTTAAAACTACGAAAGCATCATTTCCTATTTTTATAGTACTACCAGCTCTCAATTCTTGTGCAATTTTCATTATTACCCCCCTAAATTTTTGATATATTCATATATTTTTTCTATTAAATTATTATTTTTTATTAAATATTCAGAAAAGTCTTTATTAAACATTTCTATTTTATTTAAATTTTCAAAAAAGTATCTATAATCTTCATTATAACTATTATTATAAGAAATAAATATATCTTTTAATTTTTCGTCACAATTATATTTCTCTAAAAAAGATTTTAATTTACCCATATGTATATTCTTTTCTTGAGGATATATATGCCACAAAAACGGCTTACCTAATATTAACGCTCTGACAAAACTATCTTCTCCTCTAACTAAATTAAAATCTACTAAGCTAATCAATTCCTCGTATTCGTTATATGAGTAAAAAGGAGATTTAACAAAATCTATTGTATCATAATAATTATTATTATCAAAATAAATATTAAAATTTTTTTGAGTTTTCTCACTTAAAATAAATAGAAGTGTTTTCTTTTTTGTTTTTGATAAATCGTATAAAAATTTACTAAAATCTTTCTCATATGAAAATATGGTTCCTATTAAGTCGTACTTTCCATAGTCTATACCATATTTCTTCATGTAAAATTCTTTGTTTAATTGTATTTTATTTATAGTTTTTAAAAAATTGTTATCTATTATTACTCCGCCGGATTTATCAGATAATCCAGGCATATAAAATATTTTTTTTACTTTTGAGTTAGGTATGATTGATTCTTTTAAATGAAAATCATCTATCCAATCCTCTGCGGAAAAATATTCTATATTTATAATTAATTTTGAGTTTTCATATGATTTATTTAAATATTTTTTAGGAACGTTGCATCCAAAAGTTTCTATTACAATATCTGATGCTTCGATATGTTTTTTTTGAGAAATTAATTCTTCATAAGTAATAACCGAAATTTCTCTTTCCATTCCTCCAGAAATTTTTTTAAATTCTGAATCTTTATCAATTATTAATCTAATTTTAACTTTTTTATTATATCTATTAAATAATTCTCTTGCAAGTCTATATGAAAATCCAACATCTCCAAAATTATCTATCACTTCACAAAATATATCTATACTATTTATGTGCATAACTATGTTCCGATTATTAATTCCGTACTGTAATATCTATTAAAGATTCATTTGTATATCCACGTACACGAGCAGGAACTCTTATTATTTTTGAAAGATTTTTAGTTTCATATGAATTTATTTTTTCTATAGATGTAAATTCATGTATAACATTACCAAAATCATCTAATAATGGTATGGTTATAATAACACTTGCAGGAAAATAACTAGTATTTGATAATCTTCCTTCAAAATTTATGTAAGAAACGTATCCATATCTATCTCTTGAAACTTCAGATTTTATTTCAGTTAATTTTACATCACTTTTATTTATTTTTTCTCTATTCCAAACACTTTCTAGTTTTGTTTTTGTAACTTTTATATCTCTAGGATTAACGTACCCTTTTAATCTTGATGGTATGCTAATAACATCATTTACATATATTCTAGAGTTAGGTGATAAAGTTTTTTCTAACTTCATAACATTTATAACTCTACCATAATTATCTTTTATAGGAACTTCTATAACATTTTTTTCTCTATAATTACTTTTATTTACAAGATTTCCTCTTACTATAACTTCTTTAGCTGTATTGTAGTAATCTGTATTTACTCTAAAATTTAAATCTGAGTATCTATAACTATTAGAAGAGCTATAGTAATTGTTGTAATTATTATAATTGTATTTTTCGTTTTCATACTGTGTAGATCTAAATACATTAATAGTTATATCTCTTTTATATATTTTTCCTAAAATACTTCTTGGTATTCTTTTAATTTCTTTAAATTCTTTGATTGATTTTGGTTGTATAGTTTTTGTAAAAACTAGCCTCTGTAATGTACGTCCTGACTCATTAACTATAGGAGCAGTAATTACAACTTTGACTGGATAATTTTTTAAATTTTCTACAGATCCTATTACCTCTAACGAATTAACATATCCATAATAATCTTCTTGTATAATATATTGTAAATTATGTCTTATACTTTGCCTTTCTACAGCACCATTGTATTCATTCTGACTATAATTTATGTAACTGTTTGTATCGTTAACTATTCTTATAAATTCATCTATTTCAGCGTTAGTACATGATATAAAAGTTAAAGCAAATATTGTCATTAAAAATATTTTAATTTTTTTCATATCTACACCTCCGTACCATTAAATTTTTGATAATATTATTTCGGTTACCATTTCTGGATTGGCCTTACCTTTAGTTTCTTTCATAACTTGACCTATAATACCTTTTAATACTCTAGGTTTTCTTCCTTCATCTGATTTTTGATAATCTTCTACCATTTTTGTATTGTTAGATAAAACTTTATCTATTATAGATTCTAAATCACTTTTATCTGATATTTGTAGCATAGAATTTTCTCTAACTATAACTTCAGGATCTCTGTTATCATCAAGACAAATTTCAAATAATTCCTTAGCAATCTTCGAAGATATTAATCCACTAGATATTAAATTAATTATTTTTGCTAAATACTCAGAAGTTATACTAAAATTATCTATAGTAATATTTTTTTCTTTAAGCACTCTTAACACTTCTGTCATTATCCAGTTTGCTGATATTTTTGGATCTTTTGAAATTTTTACTACATTTTCAAAATAATCAGATATTTCTAGCTCTTCTGTAAGAATGTAAGCGTCTTGTTCTGATAGCTTATATTCTCTAATAAATCTTTCTATTTTATCTTTTTTAGTTTCTGGCATAGTTTCATATATATTTTTAATTTCTTCATCACTTATGTACAAAGTAAGTAGGTCTGGCTCATGAAAATATCTATAATCCATTGCTTCTTCCTTACTTCTCATAACTCTAGTTACTTGCGATTCATCATCCCATAACCTTGTTTCTTGACTTACTTCTCCTCCATTTTCAATAAGTTCTATTTGTCTATTTATTTCATAATCTATCGCTCTTGCAACGGCTTTAAAAGAATTTAAATTTTTAATTTCTACTCTTGTTCCATATTTTGCATTACCTTTTTCCATAACTGAAACGTTTGCGTCGCATCTAAGAGAGCCTAGTTCCATAGAAACATCACTTACACCAGTGTATTTTATCAAACTTTTTAAATTATTTAAATATTCGTATGCTTCTTCTGAACTTCTCATATCAGGTTCAGAAATAATTTCTATTAACGGCACTGAAGATCTATTATAATTCATATATGTTTCTGTATATCCATGAATTGATTTTCCAGTATCTTCTTCTATTTGTATTTTTGTTATACCAACTTTTATTTCTTTCCCAGAATTTAATTTAAATTCTAAATATCCTTTCTCAGCATAAGATTTTTCAAATTGTGTTATTTGATAGTTTTTTGGTGCATCAGGGTAAAAATAATTTTTTCTATCAAAATAACTAAAATTATTTATTTTACAATTAAGAGCTAAAGCAGCTTTAACTGCGTATTTAACTACTTTTTCATTTATTTTTGGCAAAGCACCTGGATGCCCTAAACATATAGGACAAGTTTTTGTGTTTATTTCTGAATCACTTTTATCTGTGCTACACCCACAAAAAACTTTAGTTCCTGTTTTAAGTTGTAGGTGAACTTCTAAACCTATTACTGATTCCCACTCTCTAAGCATGTTTTTCTCCTTAAAATTTTTCTGGCAATGAAAATTCTCCTCTTATTTTTTCAAACTCTCTAGCAACTTGCAACAATACCCCTTCTTCAAATTGTTTCCCTATAAATTGAACTCCAACAGGTAAGTTTGATACTTTTCCTGCCGGAACTGATATTGCTGGTATGCCAGCTAAATTAGCAGGTATCGTATATATATCTTCTAGATACAGTTCGAAAGGTGTCTTTTTATCTTCTAATTTAAAAGCAACATTAGGTGAGACAGGAGATATTATTAAATCTACATTATTAAACGCTTCTAAAAAGTCATTTTTTATTATTTCTCTAACTTTTTGTGCTTTCATAAAATAAGCATCATAAAATCCAGCACTTAATACGTATGTTCCTATCATTATTCTTCTTTTTACTTCTATTCCAAAACCTTCTGTTCTAGTATTTGTATATAGGTCGTTTATATTTTTATAGTTATCTGTTCTATAACCATATCTTACTCCGTCAAATCTGGCAAGATTAGAGCTAGCTTCTGCTGGAGCTAACACGTAATAAGTTGGAACAGAATATTTAGAGTGAGGTAGACTTATATCTACTATTTTTGCTCCATTATTTTTAAGAATCTCTATAACATTATCAATGACTTCTTTTACTTCTGGATTTAACCCATCTATAAAATACTCTTTAGGAACTCCTATCTTTAATCCTTTTATTCCTTTTTCTAAATAATCATTATAATTAGGCACATCAACTCTAGACACAGTTGAATCATACTCATCTTTTCCAGATATGACTCCCATAGTTAGTGCTATATCTTGAACATTTCTAGCTATAGGTCCTATTTGATCTAAAGAGGATGCAAAAGCTATAAGTCCATATCTTGATACCCTTCCATAAGTAGGTTTTAATCCTACTGTTCCACAAAAAGATGAAGGTTGTCTTATGCTTCCTCCTGTATCAGATCCCAATGCTATTGGAACTTGTTTAGATGCAACTGCAGCGGCAGATCCTCCACTACTACCGCCAGGAACTCTTTCTAAATCATTTGGATTTGAAGTCATCTTATAAAAAGAAGTTTTAGTTGTAGATCCCATAGCAAATTCATCCATATTTGTTGTGCCTACAATAATAGCATCAGCTTCCTTTAATCTTTTTACAACTGTAGAGTCATAAATAGCTTCATAGTTAGATAACATTTTAGAACAAGCTGTGGTTTTATCTCCAAAAGATAACATGTTATCTTTTATTGCAATTGGTATAGCTGCCATAGCCCCTAGATTTTCACCATTTTTTTTCTTGTTATCTAAAATTTTAGCCTCATTTATAGCCTTTTCTTTTCTAAGATTTACAAATGCATTTATTTTAGAGTCTACTTCTTCTATTCTTTTAAAAGTTAAATTAACTATTTCTTCAGCAGTAATTTCTCCATTTAAAAATTTATCTCTTATTTCTATACCACTTAAATTATATATTTCTTTCATATTAATACTCCCCTACTACTTTAGGAACAACAATAGCTCCATCTTCAGATAAAGGAGCATTTTTTATAACCAACTCTTTATCTATAGAAATTCTGCTTTCATCTTCTCTAAAATTATTATTATTTTCAGTGTTATATAAAAATTGATTAAAATTAGAAGTATCTACCTCATTTAAAATATTGATATAACTTAAAATATCGTTTAATTCTGTTTCCATTTTTTCTATTTCTTCTTCATTTAATTTTAATTTACTAAGAGCAGCAACTTTTATTATATCTTCTCTACTTATTAAAGACATTTCATCCTCCATATCATAATGACTTTAAGTAATCTATTTCTTTTTGATTAAGTTTTCTAAATTCTCCTATTTTTAAATTGCCAATAGAAATATCTCCTATACTCTCCCTACTAAGAGATAATATTTGATATCCAAACTTACCTAACATTTTTCTTATCTGTCTATTTCTTCCCTCTCTTATCGAAATTCTTAATTTTGTATTATTATCTATCTTCAAAACTTCAACTTTAGCTGGAAGAGTTTTAACTCCATCTATAATTATTCCATCTTCTATTTTTTTTATATGTTCTAAAATAATTTTTCCCTTTATAGATACTAAATAATTTTTAAAAATTTCTTTTTTAGGATGAATAAGTTTATTAAAAATTTCTCCGTCATTAGTTAATATTATTAAACCTGTTGTCATATAATCAAGTCTTCCTATTGGAAATATTCTAGAATCTGTATTAATTAAATCAACAACAGTTTTTCTTCCTCTTTCATCACTTACACTTGATATAACTCTTAAAGGTTTATTTAACATATAGTATTCTTTATTTTTTTTATTAATTGATATAATTCTACCGTCTAACAGTATTTTATCATTGGAACTTACTTCCATTCCATGATAAGCGACTATATTATTAACTTTCAATCTCTTTTCATCTATATATTCATCTATTTTTCTTCTAGAAGCGACTCCTAAACTGGCAAGATATTTATTTATTCTCATTTCATCACTCTTGGTTTATTTCTTCTATTTTTTCTATTTCATCATTTTCTGTAAGTGTTTGTTTATTAATTAAATTCATTTCATTATATTCTAATTTCTCTTTTACATAAGCATAATTCGGTAAATCTTTTATATCATCTATACCTAAGTAGTCTAAAAATTTTTTAGTCACTTCATATAACTTAGCTCTTCCTTGACCCTCTTTTTTACCACAAACTCTGACCAATTTTTTTTCTTCTAAATTTTGTATTATTCTATCAACAGAAACGCCTCTTATGTGTTCTATTTCAGATTTTGAAACTGGTTGTTTATACGCAACTATAGACAAAGTTTCCATAGATGCTGTAGATAACTTTTTAGGTTTAGTTTCTTGATCAAAAAATTTATTTATTATATCTCCATTTAAAGGATTGGTAACTAAATAAACTATATCATTATCAAGCTCTACATTAATTCCTGTATTTTTCCTATCATCTTTGAGTTCTTTAATTATCTTAAGAGTGTCTTCTATTGAAATAGAAAAAAACTTAGCTAAATCTTTTACTTTATTTTCATCTCCGCCAAGAAATATTATTGACTCAATTTGCTCTTTTATACTCATACTCCACCCTTAAGTATTAATAAGATTCGACTGCATCAGTAGTAACTTTTTTATAAACATTAAAATTAGAGAGCATAATATTAATTCCATTTATAACAGAATTTAAAGGATCTTCAGCAATAATAACGTCAATGTTTAAGCTGCTTTTTATTTTTTGATCTATACCTCTCAATAATGCTCCACCTCCAGTAACATATATTCCTCTTCTTTTAATATCGGAAGATATTTCAGATGGTACTTTTTCAAAAATTATTTTAATTTCCTCAATTATTTCTTTAACTTTTTCAGATAGCACTTCTATCAATTCTGAAGAATAAACTGTAACATCTTTAGGTAATCCATTTAAAATATTTTTACCGCTTACATCTATAGACAGTTCTTCTTCCAATGGAACAAGTGTCCCTATAGAAATCTTTATATCTTCAGCAGTTTTTTCTCCTATTTCTAAATTATGTTTTAATCTCATATAATCTATTATTGCTGCATCAAATTTATCACCAGCAACTTTAAAAGATGATTTTTCAACAAGACCGTTAAGAGATATTACAGCTAGTTCAGAAGTCCCTCCTCCTATATCAACTATCATAGTTCCTTCTGGTTCAAATATATTTACTCCAACTCCTATTGCTGCTGCCATAGGTTCTTCTATTATATATGCTTCTCTAGCTCCAGCTTCTATAGTTACATCTATTACTGCCCTCTTTTCAACAGGGTTTACACCAGCCGGAACACATATAACTACTCTTGGTTTATTCAAAATACTCTTTGCATTAACTCTACTATAAAAAGATCTAAGCATTTTCTCAGTAACTTCATAGTCAGCTATAACTCCGTTTCTTAACGGTTTTATAACTTTATACATAGCCGGAGTTTTCCCTAACATCATTTTTGCTCTTTCTCCAACTTCATATATTTCTTTAGTTTTATTATTCATAACAACAACTGAAGGTTCATTTAATATTATTCCTTTGTTTTTTACGCATATAAGTGTATTACTGGTTCCTAAATCTATTCCTAAATCCTCTGAAAAAACTCCAAAAACTTTTTTGAAAAAACCTGCCATTACTACTTCTCCTTTTTATTTTAATATTCTTCATCTAAATTAATTATTTTTAATAATTCTTCGCCCTTTTCTTTTTTTAATTTTTCCGCTTTTTCCTGATTTATTCTTTCCTTTGCTTCTTGATATTTTTTTAATTTGATAGTTTCTTTTTCCATCAAGACTTTTTTTATTTTCAATTTTTCTTTGAGTTCTTCTGACTCCATTTCGACTTGTTCTTCTCTTTGTTTGTCTAAAAACAATAACCTAATAAATTCTTTTATAGGGTTAAACACTACGAGAAAAATTAAAATAAAATCAACAATTATAAAAATATATAAAATATATTTTATATTAAATTTAAGTATTGAATATAAAATGTATGTAGCTATGTATCCTATTTTATACTTATAGATGCACGCATTTA
Organism: Fusobacteriota bacterium; assembly: GCA_023389595.1. GTDB lineage: Bacteria > Fusobacteriota > Fusobacteriia > Fusobacteriales > Fusobacteriaceae > Fusobacterium. Next base: position 4,798 of record JAEWEF010000091.1, on the reverse strand, counting down.
AGAAATCAACAGCATTGCTATCATCTATAACACTTATATTTTCAAATAATACTATAAATGTAAAAAAAATAGAATACATTAAGATAAACGACAGATAAAAACGTATTTCATTATGAATTTTAATTTTATTTCTCTTTATAAAGACAAAATAAATGTAAAATAGTAGAAATACACATATAGGGACTGTTGTTTTACCTAAGTAATCGTATAATATATTTCCAGTATAGTTATACTCAACTAAACTGTTTAATTTTTCAATTATATCGTTATAAAATAAATAAGAAAATATTCCTAAGAAAAAAAACGAAATAACAACAAGAAATGTAATTTTTATTTTTTTACTAATTAGCATTTTTTCTCCTAAAACTCATTTATGTTTCCATTTTATAATAATATCATAATTTAAATATTTTTTCAATTATTAGAGAGTTTATCGTTGTATAATATTATTTATTTTTTTATTTTAAAATTTTTATCTAATAAAAAATCTCGAAACAATTTTTTCGAGATTTTTCTTAATATTAAAGTAATTCTGAAGCTATTTTTGAAACTTCTGAACGTTCTCCCTTTACTAAAGTTATATGTCCAGCTATTTTTTCATTTTTTAATCTATCAGCAAGATAAGTAAGACCATTCGAATTTTTATCCAAATATGTATTATCAATTTGAGTTGGATCGCCAGTAAAAATTATTTTAGTATTCACACTAACTCTTGTAACTATTGTTTTTATTTCAAGAGGTGTTAAGTTTTGAGCCTCATCTATTATTATGTATCCGTTTGGTATACTTCTTCCTCTTATATATGTAATAGGTTCTACTTTAAGTAGACCCATAGATTCCAATCCTTTAACAACATTTTCTCCAGATTTTCTATCATTTATATTAGATAAAAAATCTATGTTATCATAAATTGGTTGTAGCCATGGCTGCATTTTATCTTTTTCACTACCTGGTAAATATCCAAGATCTTTTCCCATAGGTATGACAGGTCTCGCTATTAATATTTTATTATATTTTTTTCTTTCAACAACTTGTTCAAGTGCTGATGCGATAGCTAATAAAGTTTTACCTGTTCCTGCTGTTCCTATCATGGAAACAACTTTTATATTATCATCCATTAAAAGCTCCACTGCACATCTTTGTTCTTCATTTCTAGCTTTTAATCCCCACATTGTTGTGTCACCCAAAACTAATTTTTTAAGTTTTCCGTCATTATTTTTGGTTACAACAGATTTGTTATTATTTTTTAATCTAGCAAAAATATTTGGAGTAATTTTAACTTCTTTTGGGAGATTTAAAGATGATATATCAATTTTTCCAGATTTTTCTAAATTTTTCATCTCTGCATCATTTACTTCTATATCTATTATTCCGTCATATCTAACATCATCTTCAACTCTATCTGTTTTATAATCCTGAACTTCTAAACCGAGTATGCTTGCTTTTATTCTCATATTGATATCTTTGGAAACTATTATTACTTTTTTATCTGGATTTTTCTTTTTTATAGTTAATGTTGATGAAATTATATAATTATCTATAACATCTCTTTTTAATCCATTAGGTAACAAATCTATATTATTTTCCATTTCTACTCTAAATAATATATCGTTTTTTAGTTCAACACCTTTAGATAAAGAACCTTTTTTTCTAATTTTTTCAAGTTGCCTTGATACCATTCTAGCACTATGAGAAGTGTTATTTTTAGATTTCAATTTATCTATTTCTTCAATAACATAAATAGGAACAACAACTTCATTATCCTCAAAATTGTAAATACATTTAGGATCATGAATTAAAACATTTGTATCTAAAACATATATCTTTCTCATAATAAACTCCTTTAAACTTACTTGTTTTTATTTTTAAGGAAGTCTTTAACAATAACAGTTGCAGCTATTGTTCCGTCGTTAGTTGCAGTTGTTACTTGCCTAACTTCTTTTTCTCTTATATCCCCTATTGCATACATATTTTTTGTTCTTGTTTCCATTCTTTCATTTGTAATAATAAATCCATTTTCACTTAAATCTGCAAATTCTCCAAAGAATTCAGAGTTATTTTTAGTTCCTAAATAAAGAAAAACAAAGTCTGTATCTATATGCTGATTTTCTTCTCCAACAGAAATTTTTAAACCATTAACAAATTCTCCGTCACCTTCTATTTCATTTAATTTTACATTTAATTTTATTTTAATTTTTTCATTTGTAGATACAGCTTCTTTTAATTCGTCATCACACTCTAATTCGCTAGAGGTTAATAATAAATTAACATTATCTGAATACCTAGTTAAAAACAATGCTTCTTCTAAAATTTCAATTCCCTTTCCAACAAGAGATACTGTTTTTCCCCTTGTGAAAGCTCCATCACAAGTCGCACAATAAGAAACTCCTGCTCCAAGATATTGAGATTCTCCTTTTATTTTTTTATTTCCAAATTTTCCAGTACCTGTAGCAATTATTATATATTTAGACTTAAAATTTCCTGTATCAGTTTTAACAATTTTTATTTCTTCATACGGATCAAATCCTAAAACTGTTGCATATTCAAATTTACAATTTAATTCTTCAGCCTGTTTTTTCATAAGTTCTGTTATTTCTTTTCCTGACAATCCATTTAAAATTCCAGGGTAATTTTCAATTTTATGTGCCATTCTTAAAGAACCTATATCTTTTTTTTCTATAATCAATACATTCATTTTTGCTCTTCCAAGATAAATACCTGCTGTAAGTCCTGCTGGACCTCCACCCACCACAATAACGTCATATATATTTTCCATAATTCTAAACTCCTATTCTAATTTTATAAAATACCTATATTTTTTAAAAATATTTTTTCATTTTTAATATTTGTTGGCTCTGTATGACCACTATAAACGATTGTTTCTTCTGGCAGTGTTGTAAGCTTTTTCAAACTCTTAAATAAAGCATACATATCTCCAGTTGGTAAATCATATCTTCCAAAACTATTTTTAAACATTGTGTCTCCAGATATTAAAATATTAGAATTTCTACAATAAAAACATTTAGATCCAACTGTATGACCCGGAGTATCTATCACTTCAAATTCTCCTATTTTATCTCCTTCTTTCACAGTATTTATTTCTCCATCATAAATGAATTTTTCTCCAAAAATATTTTCAGATAAACTTAAATTAGGGTTTGACAAAAACTCTTTTTCTTCAAATCCTATATAAATCTTTGCATCTTTAAATTTATTCATAAATTTTTTTATACCTTGTATGTGATCACCGTGTCCGTGAGTTAAAATTAAATATTTCATATTAAGATTATTATCCTCTACATATTTAAAAATTTGCTCTAAATTTTCTCCACCGCAATCAAATAGATACGCAGTTTTATCTTCAGACCAAGTCAAAAAAGAATTAGTCATCATATAACCTAAATTAAAACATTTTATATTCATAATTCCTCCGTTTCTATTACTATTAATTTTATTATAACATAAAAATATAATTTAATTATAGTTTTATTTAAATTATAGTTTTATTTAAAATGTGCTATAATATAAAAATCAATTTTAAAAATTTTAACTATAAAAATTTTTAAAAAATTCTTTACAAAAATAATTAAGGAGATTGTTATGAATATTGTTTTACTTAATCCTGAAATTCCTTATAATACAGGAAATATTGGTAGAACTTGTCTTATAACTAATACAACATTACACTTAATAGAGCCATTAGGGTTTTCTTTAGAACAAAAACAAATCAAAAGAGCTGGACTTGATTATTGGAAGCGTGTTAAGTTAGTTGTTTGGAAATCTTATGATGAGTTTATCGAAAAAAATTCAGATAAAAGAATTTTTTATGCGACAACAAAAACAAAAAATAGTTATACAGATGTGAAATTTGAAAAAGATGATTTCATTATGTTTGGTCCAGAATCAAGAGGTATCCCTGAAGAAATTTTAAAAGCTAATAAAAAAACGTGTATAACTATACCAATGAGAAAAAGATTAAAAAGATCTCTTAATTTATCAAACTCAGCAGCAATAATTTTATACGAAGCTTTAAGACAAAATAATTTTGAATTTAAATAAAAAGGAGATATAAAAATGTTAAGTTTTAATAATGATTATAGTGAAGGAGCTCATCCAAAAATTTTAGACGCACTTATAAATACAAATTTTTTACAAACAGTAGGTTATGGTTTAGATGAATTTTGTGAAAAAGCCAAAAAAACTATTAAAAATAAAATCAAATATGAAAATTGTGATATATATTTTATATCTGGAGGAACGCAAACTAATACAATAGCAATATCTCATGCTCTAAAACAATATGAAGCTGTAATTGCCTGTAGAACTGGACATATAAGTATACACGAAACTGGAGCAATAGAATCTACTGGTCATAAAGTTATAGAAGTTAACGGAAAAAATTTTAAAATTACTAAACAAGAAATATTAGAAGTTTTAGAAAGACATTGTGATAATCATACCGTAAAGCCAAAAATGGTATACATATCTAATACAACAGAATTAGGAACTCATTATACTAAAAACGAAATAATTGAAATTTATAATTTATGTAAAGAAAATAATTTATATTTATATATAGATGGAGCAAGACTTTCATCTGCACTTACAGTTGAAAATAATGATATGCTTCTTGAAGATTATCCAAAATACTGTGATATGTTTTATATTGGCGGCACAAAATGTGGAGCACTTTTTGGAGAGGCATTAATTGTAGTAAACGATGAATTAAAAAAAGAAATGGATTATACAATAAAACAAAAAGGTGGTCTATTTGCAAAAGGCAGATTGCTTGGTATTC
>JAEWEF010000060.1 GCA_023389595.1 Fusobacteriota bacterium | reverse complement strand
TTATGATTTTAAAAATTCTAATGATTTTTTATATTTTTCATACCTTTTTATATCTTTATCAGTTATATTTTTTAATCTCTTTAAATTCATATTGTGTTTTATATCTTCTATTTTAACATTTCTAGCTAATTTATTATTTTTTATTTTTTCAAGATATAAATCATATGAAATTCCCTTTGTTTTAGTTATTAAATTTAAAGCCTCGATTATCTCATAACTGAAATGAGAACTTATATCACTTATTTTAATATTGCTATCTTCGACAACATCATGAAGCAACGCTAAAATTTTTTCATTATATTTTTTACAATGCCACGAGACTGTTAAAGGGTGTAAGACATACCATTTACCCCCTTTATCAAATTGTTTGTAATGTGCTTTTATGCAATAGTAAAACGCTATTAATAATTTCATTTGCCACCCTTTCTTATTATTTCAAGTGCTTCTTTCTCATATATTTTTTTAACTCATAATTTGAATTTTTTAACATTTCAAAAGTGTTGTTATATTCTTCATAAAAATTTTCAAAAGATAATATATATGTGTCTCTTAATATATCATTTATATCTTTCATTGTTTCTTGAATAGTAGCATTATTTTTTAGCATCTCGGCTTCTACTTTTCTAATTAAACTTTCTTTATCTGAATTATATATTTTTTGTTGTTTATTATCAATCTTTTTCTCTTTCTTTTTTAAATATTAATAATATTTTCTAGTTACATAATCAAGTTTATTTTTTATGTTTAAATATTCTTGAATATATTAATGAATTTTAAATCTAATTATAAAACTTTTTAAAGCAATTTAGAAAACATACTAAATATAGATTCTCATATAAAATTTCTAATTTTTATCTATTTAATTGAAAAAATAAATAAAAAATATTATAATGTTAAAAAAATTAATGTGGAGATAAAAATGGCTGATTTTAAAAAAATTGATAAAATGATAGAAATGATAGAAAATAATATCATTCCAGAAGAAATGACATTTAATGAGTTTAGTATAGATTTTTTCGAAAATGTTAAACTAATTCCTCTCTCTAAATACCTTAGACAAACTAATCACACTAAAAGACTTCCTAAAATAATGAATATGAAAAAGGCAGGAGAAATATTAACTGATACGTTAAAAAATGATGAAATCATAGCATATATAAAAAGAAAAACTAAACAAAATCAAATATTAGAACTAAACTACAGTTCTATAATGCTACTTAGAAAAATTGATTTAAAAAGCAATTGGGATAGGATAATAATGTTTGATCAAGGTAATGAAAGTGTAGAAAAAATTAACTCTATGTTAAGACCAAATCTGTTACCAAAAGAAATAGAAACCTTAGAAAATTTTTTAAAAGAGGAATTAAAAATAAACGATAAAGAGTTAGATTGGCTTTTATCTAAAACTAGAAAGATATTTTTAAATAAAGAAATATTAAAATCTATTAAGAGGTTATCAAAATAAAAATTGAGAGTAGTACTCTCAATTTTTATTTTAATTATTTTTTCTCTTAAAAATACCATCAAGCATCATAGCTAATGCTCCATCACCAGTTACGTTACAAGCTGTTCCAAAACTATCTTGTAAAGCAAATATTGTAAGCATTAAAGCTGTTCCCGAATCATCGAATCCTAAAACTGATATTATTAATCCTAAAGAGGCCATAACAGTTCCACCAGGTACTCCAGGAGCACCAACTGCAAATATACCTAAAAGAATTACAAATAGTATCATAGTTCCAACTGCAGGAATTTCACCATATAATATTTTCGAAACTGTCATAACGAAAAAAGTTTCAGTTAAAACTGATCCACATAAGTGAGTCGTAGCCCCAAGAGGTATTGCAAAGTTTACTATTTCCTCATCTAAAACTTCAGATTCTCTAGCACAACGAAGTGCAACAGGTAATGTCGCAGCCGAAGACATTGTTCCTATAGCAGTTAAATATGCACTTCCATAATGTTTAAGTAATTTAAGTGGATTTTTCTTGGATAAAATTCCACCTATAGAATATAACAATGTCAACCAAATATAATGTCCTATTAAAACTATTACAACAACTTTTAAGAATACTGGCAATCTTTTAGTAATTCCACCTTCATAAGCTAATTCAGCAAATGTTGTAGCAATAAATATCGGAAGTATAGGTATTATTATTTTATAAACTATCTTTAGTATCATGTTATTAAACTCATTTAAAAGTTTATCAAATGTTTCAGACTTAGTCCATACTACAGATAGTCCTAAAAATAAAGCCATTACAAGTGCACCCATAACAGATATAGGAGCTGGTATGTCTACTTTAAATAATATTTGTGGTATTTCTTTTAGCCCGTCAACATTACTTTCTATATTTAAATAAGGTATTAATAAATATCCTCCTAATACAGCAAATAGAGCTGCCCCAACAGATGATAAATAAGATAATCCTATCATAGTTCCAAGCATTTTACTTGCATTAGATCTTAGTTGTGTTATAGCTGGAGCTATAAAACCAATAATTATAAGTGGAACTGTGAAAAAGATGATCTGTCCAAGTATATATTTTATTGGCAATATTATAGATATAACTTTTTCACTAGCATAAATACCAACAATTAATCCAATAATTAATCCTATTATCATTTTAATTATTAAAGTATCTCCGTGTTTCTTCATAATTCTTCCGTCTCCTTTCTTTAAATAATACATAGATTTTATACCTTTTTTAATTTTTTTTCAAGATTTTTTATATATTTAATAAAGAACTTATTATAATAAAAAAATTATTACTAAAAAAGACTTGGAATTTTTCCAAGTCTTTTCATAATTAAATTTCTTCTTTTTCTGCTTCAAAATTAAGTTCTGACAATCTCTTGTATTGTCTCCATCTCTTTTGAGCTTCCTTTTTATTTTGAATGAACAATTTTTCAGCTAATTCTGGACTAGATTTAGCTAGAGTTTGATATCTAACTTCTCCTAAAAGATATTCGTCATATTTTTCCCATTTAGGTTCTTTACTATCTAAAATCAATGGATTTTTACCCATTTTTTCAAGTGCAGGATTATATCTAAATAATGGCCAATATCCACACTCAGTAGCAAGTTTCATTTCATATTGAGATTTAGACATACCTTTTTTTAATCCATGATTTATACAAGTAGAGTAAGCTATTATAACTGAAGGACCTTGGTGTGCTTCTGCTTCTTTAATAGCTTTTAAATATTGTTGTTGGTTGGCACCCATAGCAACTTGTGCAACATAGATATGTCCATAAGACATAGCAATCGCTGCTAAATCTTTTTTCTTAACAGGTTTTCCAGCTGCAGCAAATTTTGCTACGGCTCCAGTCGGTGTTGCTTTTGAAGCTTGACCACCAGTATTAGAATAAACTTCTGTATCAAGCACTAATATATTAACATCTTCATCAGAAGCCATTACGTGATCTAGTCCGCCATAACCTATATCATATGCCCAACCATCTCCACCAATTATCCATTGAGATTTTTTGATTAAGTATTGACTTAATTCAAGTATTTCTTTAGCAAAATCTTCATCAAGCTTAGATAATCTATCTACTATTAAATCTTTTAATTCTCTAGTTCTTGCAGCATATTTTCTATTAGCTATCCAGTCTTTAAATAATATAGCTAAATCTTCGTCAACTTTATCCATATTATTTTCCATAATAGATTCTATTCTATCTCTTAAAGTTTCAACTCCTATATGCATACCAAAACCATACTCTGCGTTATCTTCAAATAATGAAGATGCCCAAGAAGGTCCTTCTCCATTTCTGTTTACTGTATATGGAGTTGAAGGTGCAGATCCAGAATAAATTGATGAACATCCAGTAGCATTTGCAACCATCATTCTATCTCCAAATAATTGTGTAATTAATTTGATATAAGGAGTTTCTCCGCAACCAGGGCAAGCTCCGTGAAATTCAAATAAAGGTTGTGCAAATTGAGTTCCTTTAACAGTATCTAAAGACATTAAATTACTTCTATATTCAACTTTATTAAATAGGTAATCTGTGTTTATATCTTCTTTATTTTCCATTGCATTAGCAATAGGTTCCATAAATAAAGCTTTACCAGGTGCAGGACATACATCGGCACACACACCACATCCAACACAATCCAAAGGTGAAACTTGTATTCTATATTGTAAATTATCTAACCCTTTACCCACAGCTTTTTTAGTATCAAATTTATTTGGAGCGTTTTTGATTTCTTCTTCAGTTATTAAGAAAGGTCTTATTACAGCATGTGGACATACATAAGAACATTGGTTACATTGAATACATGCGTTTACATCCCATCTAGGAACATCAACTGCAACTCCTCTTTTTTCATAAGCAGACGTACCATTTTCAAATGTACCATCTTCATATCCATTAAAAGCAGAGACCGGAAGATTATATCCTTCTATCGCATTTACAGGTTTAGCTATTCTATCAACGAAAGATTCTACTTTAGATCTATGTATACTACAAGCTCCTGTTGCTCCTGCTTCAATTGATCCACAAGAAAATCCTACAACCTCTTTAAGTGGTTTTACTTCTAAATTAGCCCAAGCTGGATCAACTTCAATTTCTATAATATCGTTAGCGCCTCTATCTATAGCTTGATAGTTAAGTTGGACTATATCGTCACCTTTTTTAGCATAAGATTTTTTAGCATAATCTTTCATATAAGTTTGAGCTTCTTCAAACGGAATAATTTCTGCAAGTTTAAAGAATGCAGCTTGCATTATTGTATTTGTTCTTTGACCCAATCCTATTTCTTGAGCGAGTTTAGTTGCATTTATTATATATAATTTAGCTTTATTAACAGCTAAATCTCTTTTAACATTGTTAGGTATATTTTCTATGGCTTCTTCTTTACTCCATACGCAGTTAAGTAAGAATTTTCCACCTTCTTTTATTCCAGAAGTCATATCATATTGGTTTAGATAAGCAGGAACTGAGCAAGCCACAAATGTAGGTCTAGACACTAAATAAGTAGACCTTATTGGGTTTTTACCAAATCTTAAGTGTGATCTTGTTACTCCACCAGATTTTTTAGAGTCGTACGCAAAATAACCTTGAGCATATAAGTCAGTCTTATCTCCTATTATCTTTATAGAGTTTTTATTTGCCCCTACTGTACCGTCAGATCCTAACCCATAAAATAAACATGATTTAGTAGAAGGATCTGCAAGTGAAATAGGTTTTCCAACTTCTAAAGATGTAAATGTTACATCGTCTTCTATTCCAACTGTGAATAAATCTTTAGGTTGATCCTTTTTTAAATTTTCGAATACAGCTAATATTTGAGCTGGAGTTGTATCCTTAGAAGATAATCCGTATCTTCCGCCTATTATTAAAGGATTCATATCAGTATCATAGAATAATGATTTTATATCTAATAATAAAGGTTCTCCTAAAGCTCCTGGTTCTTTAGTTCTATCTAAAACTGCTATTCTCTTAACAGATTTAGGATAAACATCAAAGAAGTACTTAGAAGAAAATGGTCTATAAAGGTGTACAGATATCAGTCCTACTTTTTCTCCCTTTGAAATCAAGTGATCGATGACCTCTTTAGTAGCTTCACAAACTGATCCCATAGCAATAATTATGTTTTCAGCATCTTCTGCTCCATAATAATTAAAAGGTTTATATTCTCTACCTGTTACTTTAGATATTTCTTCCATGTAATGTGCAACAACATCAGGAACAGCATCATAAAATTTATTTTGAGCTTCTCTAGCTTGGAAATAGATATCATCATTTTGAGCAGTACCTCTTGTAACAGGATGTTCAGGATTTAAAGCTCTGTTACGAAATTCTTTTATAGCTTGATAATCAACTAATTTTTTAAAAACTTCATAATCCATAACTTCAACTTTTTGTATTTCATGAGAAGTTCTAAATCCATCAAAAAAATGTAAAAAAGGAACTCTTGTCTTAATAGCTGCTAAATGAGCAAGTCCACCTAGATCCATAACTTCTTGTACAGAATTAGTTGCTAACATAGCAAATCCTGTTTGTCTTGCTGCATATATATCTTGATGGTCACCAAATATAGATAAAGCTTGTGCAGATATAGATCTTGCAGACACATGTATAACTCCAGGTAAAAGTTCTCCGGCTATTTTATACATATTTGGAACTTTTAATAACAAACCTTGAGAAGCAGTGTAAGTAGTAGTTAGAGCCCCAGCTTGTAGAGACCCGTGAACTGTTCCTGCTGCTCCTCCTTCTGATTGCATTTCAACAACTTTTACAGGTACACCAAATATATTCTTCATTCCTTTAGAAGCCCATTCATCGGTATATTCAGCCATTGGAGATGAAGGGGTTATGGGATAGATACCAGCAACTTCAGTAAAGGCATACGAAACGTACGCTGCTGCCTGATTCCCATCCATAGTTTGCATTTTTTTCGACATATCTTTCCTCCTTAAATTAAATCTCTAATTTTCTAAAAAACTATTTAGATAATTTCAAAGTATCTCTTGCTATTACTAATTCTTCATTAGTAGGTATTTTATAAACTAAAACTCTTGATTCGTCAGTAGATAATTTAACGTTACCTTTCTTCCTTATAGAGTTTATTTCCTTGTTAAGTTTTATTCCTAAGAAATCAAGTCCTTCTAAAGATTTTTCTCTAATAGCAGGGGAATTTTCTCCTATTCCTCCTGTGAAGCATATTGCATCTACACCGCCCATAATAGCAGCATAAGCTCCTATATAACTTTTAATTTTATATGCAAAGATGTTTTCAGCTAATATAGCTCTTTCTTCACCAGCTGCAACACCATCTTCAAGATCCCTACAATCAGAAGACTTTCCATAAACCCCAAGTATACCTGATTTTTTATTCAATCTATCATTCATTTGGTCGTCAGTTAAATTCCTTTTTTCTTTTATAAAAAGTACTGCAGAAGGATCAATATCTCCACATCTTGTACCCATCATTAATCCTTGAAGTGGAGTAAGTCCCATAGAAGTATCAATAGATTTTCCATTTTTAACTGCAGAAATAGAAGCCCCATTTCCTAGATGGCAAACTATTATTTTTGAGTTTTCAGGATTTCCCATTATTTCATTCATAACTTGAGAAACAAACAAATGAGAAGTTCCATGAAATCCATACTTTCTCACTTTTAATTCTTTGTAGTCTTCATAAGGTAAAGCATACATATAAGCATAATCTGGTAAAGTTTGATGAAAAGCAGTATCGAAAACAGCAACATTTTTCTTTCCAGGCATAAGCTCCATACAAGTTCTAACTCCCATTAGATTAGCGGGATTATGTAAAGGAGCTAATTCATTATTTTCTTCTATAGCCTTTAAAACTTCGTCATTTATAAGTACAGATTTTGCAAATTTTTCTCCACCATGAACTATTCTATGTCCTATTGCATCAACTTCATCTACAGAAGATATAACTCCATTTTCTTTACATGTTAAGAAATCTATTACACTATTAAGTGCCTCTTTATGAGTAGGAAAATCAATTTCTTTTTCTATTTCTAAATCTTTAGACGGAACTTCATATTCTATTTTAGAACCATTTATTCCTATTCTTTCGCATAAGCCTTTAGCAAATAATTCTCCATTTTCTGGATCTATTAATTGATATTTCAAAGAAGAACTACCGCAATTTACAACTAATATTTTCATAAAATCCTCCATAAATTATAAATTAAATAGATGCTTGTGCTGAAGTTATTGCAGTTAGAACAACTATATCATCAACAGAACATCCTCTAGATAAATCGTTAACAGGAGCCGCAAGACCTTGTATTATTGGTCCGTATGCTTGAGCTCCAGCAAGTCTTTGAACTAATTTATACCCTATATTACCAGCAGATAAACTCGGGAATATAAGTACATTTGCATTTCCAGATACATCAGAAAGAGGAGCCTTTATTTCTCCTATAGACTTAACTAAAGCAGCATCTGCTTGTAATTCATCATCAAATCTGAATTTTACATCTCTATCTCTAAGAATTTCTCCAGCTTCTTTAACTCTATCAACGCATTCGTGTTTTGCAGAACCCTTTGTAGAAAAAGTCATTAATGCCACTCTTGGATTAATTCCAGCTATTTCCCTTGCAGTTTCAGCTGAAGAACAAGCGATATCCGCTAATTGTTCAGGTGTTGGTAAAGGTATAACCGAACAATCTCCAAATACAAGAACGCTACCAAACACATCTTTATAATGAGCTAACTCCATTATAAATGCAGAAGATACAGTTTTCACTCCAGGTTTTGTCCCTATTACTTGGATAGCTGCCCTTAATACGCTAGCAGTAGGTGATGCAGATCCAGAAACCATACCGTCGGCATCTCCAATTTTAACCATTACTGCACCAAGAAAATTCATATCTGTTTCAAGGATTTTTTTAGCTTCCTCTCTAGTCATACCTTTTTTTTCTCTTATTTTTACTAGTAAATCTATATATTCATCCATTCTAGAAAAATTAGTTGGATCAACAATTTTAACACCTTCAAGTGTTAATTGATAAGCCTGAGCACTTTTTAAAATTTCTGATTTTTTCCCAATAATTATAGGTTGTGCCAATTTTTCTTTAGCAATTTCTTCAGCGGCAACCAAAACTCTATCATCATGACTCTCAGGAAGTACTATTCTACGATTTGATTCCAATGCTTTTCTTCTAACTTCTCCTAAAAAACTCATTTTATTCTCCTTTTTAAATTTAATAATTATAATTAAGTATATATTAACAAATTTTAAATATAATTACAATGAATTTTAAAATAATTTCAAAAATTTAAAATGATTTTTTTTATTTTTTTAAATAAAAAGGCAGATATAAAAATCTGCCAAAAGTTTAGTTTAAATTAAATTTTTAATTTTTAAAGATTGCATTAACAAATTCGTTAGGATTAAACTCTAATAAATCGTCAACTTTTTCACCCACACCTATAAATTTTATAGGTTTTTTTATTTCATCAGAAATCGCAAAAATAATTCCACCTTTAGATGTTCCATCTAATTTAGTTACAATAAAGCCAGTAAGTTTTGTTACTTCATTAAATTCCTTAGCTTGGTTTAATCCATTTTGACCTGTAGTTGCATCTATTATTAACAATGACTCAAAAGTTTTTTCTTCTCCTATTTTTTTTATTATTGTATTATTGATTTTTTCCAATTCTCTCATCAAATTATTCTTATTGTGTAATCTTCCAGCAGTGTCAATAATTAAAATATCTATAGAATTTTTCAATGAATAATCCACAGCTTCATAAACAACCGAAGAAGGGTCAGCGGATTCTTTTCCTTTAATTATTGTGCTATTAGATTTTTTACTCCATTCCTCAAGCTGTTCTACAGCTGCAGCTCTAAATGTATCGGCAGCAGCTAAAACAACTTTTTTACCTTCTTTAGTATATTTAGATGCTAGCTTTCCTATAGTTGTGGTTTTACCCACTCCATTAACTCCAACAACCAAAATTATATTTAATTCATTTTCTTTTAAAAAAATATCATTATTTTCTGAAATCAAAAAATCTGACATTATTGATTTTAATTCTTCATATAGTTCATCTGTAGTGCTAATCTTTTTATTTATAACAGACCTTTGTAGTAAATACATAATTTTACTTGTCATATTATATCCTAAATCAGATTGTATAAGAAGTTCTTCAAGCTCTTCATAAACCTTTTCATCTATTTTACTTTTTCCAGAAAATAAATTTTTCAATTTAGAAAATAAATTTTCTTTATTTTTAGTTAGCCTTACACTTATTTTTTCTTCTGTAGTGTGAAAATTTTCTTCTTTATTAACTACTGAATTAATTTTATCTTTTATTACACCATATTCGTCTATAGCTGCATCTTTAATATCTTCTACAGTTTTTTTTACTTCTGTTGAGACTGTTTCAAATATTTCTGAAGAATTTGTTTTTATTTTTTCTATACTTTCTTTATGATCTTCTTTAAATTTATCTACATCTTCTTTAAGTTTATCAACTTTTTCTGTAATATTATTTTCAATATCCGATACTGATTCATTTATAGTTTCTTTAAGTTTTTCTACATTGTCCTTTCTAAAAAGTTTTTTAAAAAAATTCATATATAATTCCCCCTATAAAATTAATAGTTTATCCAATCGACTCCTTGATCAAAAACATTATCCGGTAAATTTACATGTAATTCTCCAGTACCACCACTATAATCATAGTACCATCCACCATTTTTATCCGCTTCAGAAAAATTATTACTATCAATTACTTTATTGCTTTTTTTGATCCCAGATATTTCTGGTGTACTTGGAATTTCATTTTTACCGTAAATATCATAAAAAGAAACTATTCTTCCAGTTTCATCCTTATCTCTTATTATTCCCAAATCACTTGAAGCTGATTCTAGGGTTAAATTAGGTAAACTACCAGTTAAATTATAATATTTATCTATTGCTATTCTTAAATCAGTTAGTTCTCTTATTAATTTTTCTGCTTCTTTTAATTCATATTGATCTTTATTTAAATTAGCACTTAAAAATGCTAAAACTGCAATTATAAGAATTCCTATAAATGTGCTTGTTAATACACTTAATAAACTAATACCTTTCATATCTACCTCTTAGGTTGTATAAGTGATTTTCTAGTTGTTAATTGTATAAATTCTGGAT
Source organism: Fusobacteriota bacterium (assembly GCA_023389595.1). GTDB lineage: Bacteria > Fusobacteriota > Fusobacteriia > Fusobacteriales > Fusobacteriaceae > Fusobacterium. Next base: position 22,100 of record JAEWEF010000060.1, on the reverse strand, counting down.
AAGTAATTTTTATTTTTAAAATACCACTTTTTACTGAAATCCACCCTAGTCCATTTATAACTAAATCTTCACCTGATTTTATGATTAAATTTTTTATTTTATTTTTATTTTTATTATACTCATCAATACATTTTTTACAAGGTATTTCAAAAAAATCTTTATTAAAAAATTTATTTACTTTTGATGTGTCAGTTTCATGAAAAGAAATTTCTCTAGGCAGAAAAAGGGAGAATATTACTTTTTCATCAACTTTATTCAATATATCAAAATATAAAAAATTAGATATTATTATTGATCTGTTAGGTTTATTTTTAAAAGTTTTTCTTGAAATTTCATATTTTGATATCAATTTGGATGAACAATCTAGACATAAAAAATTATCAAAACTAAACTCCGGAATTATTCCAGGAGTATCGTATATAACTATATTTGACTTTTCTATTTTATTTTCAATAGACTTTAAAGTTGTACCTTTTATATTTGATATAGTTATTTTATTATTCCCAATCAATTTATTTATTATGCTTGATTTCCCTACATTAGTAACTCCTATCATCATTGATTTTACCCCTTTAGGAAAAAAATGATTAATCTTTTTATATATTCCGTTTATTCCATAGTTATTTTTTGAAGAAACTATCGCTAGATCTAGAGGAACAATTCCTTCCTCTTCCAACCTGTTTTTTACCCAAAGAGAAGTTTCGGATGGATGTTTGTCTTTAGGTAATAAATCTATTTTATTTATTACAACTATCGATTCTTTTTCTCTTAATATATCTAATATTTCTTCATTGAATGAAATTTCAAAATTTATTATATCAAATACTGGAATTACAAGTTCAACTTTATCTAATAATTTATAAATTTCATTTTTATAATCTTCTTTATTTATATTGTAATCTATATTTTTGCCATAATGTTTTAAACTAAAGCATCTTTTGCATAGAACATCTTCATTGTTATTCAATTCTTTAGGAGTATACCCGACACTATCAATTGATATATTCTGAAGTTCGACTCCACAACCGTAACATGTTTTTAGTTTTTTTGACATCGATCTACCTCTTTAGAAATTTTTTCATAAATATTAAGTATATTGTTATTTTTTATGGATAACAACTCTTTGAGATATTCTTTTTCAAATCCTTTACTTAACATATGGATACAAAATGTATGTCTAAAAGTATAAAGACTGACCTCTCTATTTATTCCAGCTTTTTTAAAATATTTATCAAATATTCTTCTGAGAGATCTATCTGTTAATTTTTCATTAGAATTATTTGTAAAAATGTAATTTTTATTATATTCTCCGTAAAATTTTTGATTTCTTATCTTAAAATATTTTTCGAAGGCCTCAGCTGTTCTATTACTAAAGTATAATTCTATTTTATTTTTATTCTTTAAAATTAATATTTTTCTATTATTAATATCAAAATTATATTCGCTTAATGATAGCAAATCATGTGGAGTTATTCCAGAAGAATACATTAGTTCAAAAATAAGTTTATCTCTAAAAAACTTAAAATTATTCCCCTGTATAGAATTTCTTATATTATCAATTTCTTCAAATGTAAAAAAATCGGGATTGTAAATATCATAATTTTTTCTCTTAAAATAAAGATATAAATTATTTTCTATATAACCATTTTTATACAGAAATTTGAAGAATGATTTCAAAGAAGAAATTTTCCTGTTTATTGTAACAGTTTTAAACCCTAAACTTTCTAAATCTTTAACGTAATTATTAAATAACAAATGTGGCTGATCTTCTAAATTTAAATTTTCATTAAAAAATTCTATAAAATGTAATAAATCATTCTTTATAGATATGATGGTATTTTCCTTTTTTTTAATATCAAACTCTAAATGATATAGAAATTCCTTAAGCAATTTCATTAAATTTTTATCCATAAGTTAAAAGTCCTTGTTAAAACTCTGATCTTAAATCTCTATTCATAAGTATTTCTGTCAATTTATTAGTTGGTTGATTTTCATATAAAACATTATATAAAGCTGAAAATATTGGAGCTCTTAAGTTATTTTTATCTATTATATTTTTTAAAGCCTTTATTGTAGTAGAACCTTCTGATACCATCTTCATAGAAGATATAACTTCTTCCAAAGTTTTCCCTTTACCTAATTCTTCACCAACATATCTATTTCTACTATGTTTACTAGTACAAGTAACAACTAAATCTCCAAACCCACTAAGTCCTATAAAAGTTTTTTCGTTCGCTCCGAAAAACTTTCCTATCAATATCATTTCATTTAATCCCCTAGTCATTAAAGCTGCTTTAGTATTGTCTCCGTACCCTAATCCGTCAGATATACCTGCAACTATTGCTATACAATTTTTTAATGCCCCAGCAAGTTCAGATCCTATTACATCATTTCCAGTATAAACTCTTAAATTTTTAGTTGTAAAAACTGCCTGTATTTTTTTAGCAATTTCTTCATTTTTTGAGGCTGCTAATATTGCAGAAGGGACTTCTTTAGATACTTCTTCTGCATGAGTAGGCCCAGATAAATTTACATAGTAATACTCTTTCTCTTTTATTTCTTCATCTAATATTTCAGAAATTCTTTTCAATGTATTAATTTCTAATCCTTTTGCTACATTAACAAATATTTTCCCTTTATCAAGTTTTATTAAATTTTTTAATACATTTCTTAAAAATTGAGTTGGAGTAGCAAGAACTATTATTTCAGATTCGTTAGCATATTTATTTATATCATCAATAACTTCTAAATTTTCAGGAAATTTAATTCCTGGCAAAAATAATTTATTTTCTCTATCATTTCTTAAAGATTCTCTGTATTCAGTATTATATTCCCATATACGTGTTGTATTGCCATTTTTAGCTAATAACACTGAAAGAGCAGTACCCCAACTTCCCCCTCCTATGACTAAAATTTTATTCATAATTACCTCCATTTATTTCTAAAAATTATAAAGTTAAAGCATTTATGTATTTTATTGATTTTTCCGCTATCTTTCTATATCTTTCTTTTTTGTCTTTTATTTTTTCATCCAATGAATTTTTTATTATTCCAAAGTTTGGTCCAATAGGTTGAAAATTATCTTTTTCTTCAGTTATATATGCAATTATTGACCCTATAGCGGTTATTTTATCTAAAATGAATTCTTTTTTATTTTCAAGTCTGTTTGCTATATTAAATGCGGCATACAATCCAGTAGCTATAGCACATACGTATCCTTCACTTCCAGTAATTTGTCCAGAAAAATAAACATTATTTTTCTTTTTTAATTTTAAAGTATTATCTAAAAGTTTAGTTGAATTTATAAAAGTATTTCTATGCATTACTCCGTATCTAATAAATTCTGCATTTTCTAATCCAGGAATCATACTAAATACTCTCTTTTGTTCTCCAAATTTTAAATTTGTCTGAAAACCAACTATATTATATAAAGTTCCTTCTTTGTTATCTTGTCTTAATTGTACTACTGCATAATCCATTTTATCAGTTTTAGGATTTATTAAGCCTTTTGGTTTAAGAGGACCAAAAGTTAGTGTTCTTTCACCAGTCGAAGCTATTTTTTCTATAGGCATACAAGCATCAAATAATTTTTCTTTTTCAAAATATTTTAATTCTGCTCTTTCTGCATTTATCAATTCTTTATAAAATTTAAAATATTCTTCTTTATTCATAGGACAATTTATATACTCGCCTTCTCCTTTTCCATATCTGGACTGAAAATATGCTTTTTCCATATTAATACTTTCAAATGTAACTATTGGAGCTGCGGCATCATAAAAATATAAACTTTCTTCTCCTGTAATCATAGAAATATTTTTAAAAAGTTTTTCAGAAGTAAGTGGACCACTTGCTATTAATATTATTTTATCATCAGGAATCTCTGTGAATTCTTCTTCAATAATTTCTATATTTTTATCTTTTTTTATTATTTCCGTTATTTTTTCTGAAAATAAATCTCTGTCTACAGCTAGAGCTTGACCAGCAGGAACTTTACATTCATCAGCCACTTTAATAATTAATGAATCAAGTAATCTTAATTCTTCTTTCATAAGGCCAGATGCATTTGCTATATCATTACTCCCTAACGAATTACTACATACAAGTTCAGAAAAATAATTTTTAGCATGTGCTGGAGTTTTCTTTTTTGTTTTCATTTCATATAATTTTACTTTTATTCCTCTTTTTGAAAGTTGATATGCAGCTTCACAACCAGATAATCCAGCACCAACTATAATTACTTCTTTAATATAATCCACACCAATCTCCTAATATTAAAATTTAAAAACTATTTTATTTTTTTTATATTTTTACATTCAGGATATCCTGAACAAGCTAAAAACTTTCCCCATCTACCTGTTTTAATCAAAAAAGGTTTTCCACATTTTTCACAAACTCCTGCTTCTTCTAATATGCTATTATTATCTTTTTCTATTTTATCAAAAAGTTTTTTTATTAACAATATTCCGTCTTTTTCTTCTACTTTATCATTCTCTATTAACTTTTTAAGCTCTTTAGGTATTGTTTTTCTGATCTTATCATCTGCATAATTTTCACTCTCTAAATAAGCACCAAAACGTCCATATTTAAGTATTAATCTTGAATTTTTATCAACAAATAAATCAGTTTTCTGCCCTTCTTTCTTCTTGTTTAACTCTTCAATTTGTTTTTTAACAAAAATTTTACCATTTTTAATATCTGTTAAAGGAATATCAATTCCTTTTAAAGATATTCTTTCTTTACTACTTTCATTTGGAGATGTTAAATATTTACCAAAACGTCCTATTTTCATTATCATAAAATCATCTGTATTTTTGCATTTCACATCCGATAAAACAATTTTTTCTAATTCATTTTTTAAATTTAATTTAAATTTATTTTCATATTCTTGTAATTCTTTATAAAAATCACTTAAAAGTTCTATCCAATCTTTATCTCCGCTTTCAACTTCATCTAATTCATCTTCAAGTTTAGCAGTGAATTTTATATTCATTATGTTAGGAAAATATTTTTCCAAATTATATTTAACTTCATATCCAATATCTGTTGGAACGAATGATCTGTTTTCAAGAAGCACGTATCCCCTCTTTTTTAAAGTTTCTACTATACTAGCATAGGTTGATGGTCTTCCTATTCCTTCGCTTTCTAAAGATTTTATTAAAGATGATTCTGTAAATCTTGAAGGAGGTTTTGTATAATCTTCTTTAATATCTAACTCAGTTAATTTAAGCTTATCTCCATTTTTTATTTTTGGAAAAGTTCCTATTACAAGATCTTCATCTTCTTTAAAGATTTTATAATATCCATCAAAAATTATTTTATTAACCGTTCCCCTAAAATATATCTCATCTAGATAAACAACATATTCAAATTGTTCGTATTTCATTGGAGCAAGCTGAGATATTAAAAATCTTTCCCATATCAGTTTATATAATTTATATTGGTCCTTATCTAAATATTTTTCTATACTTTCAGGAGTTATGTTTATATTTGTAGGTCTTATAGCTTCGTGTGCATCCTGTACATTCTTATTAATTTTACTAGTTTTAGTTCCAGAAGAAAGATAGTTTTTGCCAAAATTATTAACAATATAATCGTTTGTAATTTTTATGGCTTCTTCTGATATTCTGACAGAATCAGTTCTCATATATGTAATTAGTCCTTTGTGTTCTCCATCTATATCTATACCTTCATATAACTTTTGAGCTACAGACATAGTTTTGCTTGCAGAAAAGCCTAAATAAGATGAAGATAACTGTTGCAATGTACTTGTCTTTAAAGGCAAAGGTGGTTTTTTTACCTTGTTATTTATTTCAGATTTTATTACTTCATAATCATTTCCAACACTTTTCTTTATTCTGTTCAAAATATTTTCATCTTTTAATTTATCAATTTTTTTATCGTCAACCTTATTAAGTTTCAAATTATACTTTCCGTCGAATAACGCATTAACGTTCCAATATTTTTCAGGTTTAAATTTTTTTATTTTATCTTCCAAATCACATATCATTTTTAAAGCAACAGATTGTACCCTACCAGCGCTTGTATTAGGAGAAATTAATTTCCATAAAAATGGACTTATTCCATAGCCTACAAGTCTATCTAATATTCTTCTAGCCTGTTGCGAATTAACCTTATTTATATCAATTTGTCTTGGATGTTTTATAGCATTTTTTATAGCCGTTTCTGTTATTTCGTTGAATTCTATCCTATTTTTTTCATTTTTATCTAAATTCAAAACATTAGATATGTGCCAAGCAATAGATTCTCCTTCTCTATCTGGGTCGGATGCTAGAAACACTTTTTTAGAATCTTTAGCATAACTTTTAATATTATTTATAACTTCAGATTTACCTCTCACTTTTATGTATGAAGGCTCGAAATTATTATTAACATCTACACCCATTTTTGTTTTAGGTAAATCAACTATGTGGCCATACGAAGATATTACTTTATATTTATTTCCTAATATTTTTTCTATAGTTTTTGCTTTAGCAGGAGACTCTACTATTACTAAATTCTTAGACAATTTTTAACACCTCTCGTATATTAGACTTTTGAAAAATATTATATCAAAATATATATTTATATCAATTTATTTAATTTTTTTGTATTTACCGCCAGGTACACTTTTTATGTGCCCTAGTATTTCCAATTCCATCAACTCTGATAATATAGAATCTCTATATTCGTTTCCAACAAGTAATAGAATTTCATCTAAATTTTTTTCTTTATTAAGATTATCTAATATTTTATTAGATAACTGTGATAAATTTGAATAATTATTTTTATTTTTATTTTCAGCTTTATTATGCTCTTCCCAATCTAAATCTGTTACTATTTCTTTTCCATCAGTTAATAATTTAGCTCCAAAATCTCTTATTAAAAAGTTGCATCCTTCAGAATTAATAGAAAATATATCTCCTGGAATAGCATAAACTTCTCTTCCTTCTTCTAAAGCAATATTTGCAGTTATAAGACTTCCACCTTTTATTTTACTTTCTACAACTACAGTAGCTTTTGATATTCCAGCTATTATTCTATTTCTCATTGGAAAGTTAACTTTAAAAGGTTTTGTTCCAGGTTCAAACTCACTCAATATTAATCCTTTTTTTGAAATTTCTTCCCATAGTTTTCTATTTGTAGCAGGATAAACAATATCTATTCCATTTCCAACAACGGCTATTGTTTTTAAGTTATACTTTAGAGCTAATTCATGAACAAAAGCGTCAGTTCCTAAAGCCAGTCCGCTCACTATAGTAACTCCATATTTAGATAAGTAAGAAATAATTTTTTCGCAACAGTTTTTTCCATAAGAAGTAAAATTTCTAGTTCCTACTATAGAAATTATTCTTTCGTTTTTTAATATATCTAAATCTCCAACATAATATAATTTTTTAGGAGGATTTTTTGTAGTTTTTAAAATTTGTGGATATATTTCATCTTTATAACTAAAAAAACAATAATTATCCATAATCTCACCTATTTATTTTTAGCTATACTATTCATTAATTTTCTTAACTCTGAAGAACTGGGATGAATAGATAAACCAGATGATACTATTTTAGATGCTTCATCATATTCTCCCATAGCGAAATATAAATCTCCTAATGATAAATATCCTTCTAATCTCTTAGAATTATCTATATATTTTTTAAAATCTGATATAGCTTTATCGTATTCTTTCAAATTTCTATAACAAAGACCTCTTCCTAAATAACTTTCATAAAACGAAGAAGATATAGATATAGCTTGATTATATTTTTCTATAGCTTTTAAATTATTTCCCATCATTCTGTACGTGGTAGCAGCTCCAAAAATATTTTTTAAATCATTGCTATCTTTCAGAAAAATTTGATTAGCTCTATCTATTCTACCAAGTAAAAAATATTCATTAGCAAGTAAGAATATTAAATCACTATTATAATTAATCGATTCTAAATAATTATCTAATTCTATATTATATCTTTTATTAAGTGAAGCAATAGTATTTCTAGTTCCAGAAAAAATTTCTTCATCAAGTTCTATTAATACTTGTGGTCTATATTCTCTTATAGTAGTTATCTCCTCAGAAACTTCATTTATATATGAAGAATTATCAGAAGATATTTCTTGGCTATTTGCTCTTTGAATTTCTTCAATAGAAAACGTTGCTAAACTTAAGTTAAATAATATAAACAAAATTAAAATTTTATTTTTCATGTATTTTCTCCTTAACTTCACTTATTATAATTCCATCTATAATTTTAGTTTCAATTCTATCTCCTACATTTACATCCGCCATATAATTTATATTATTTCCTTCTTTTGAAACAATACTATAACCTCTTTTTATAACTGAAATAGGATTTATCAATTCTAATTTTTCAATACAATGAGATAGTTTTAATTGTTTTTTTTCTAATATATCTTTAAAATTATTTTCAATTTTTGATTCTATATCAACTAATTCCATTTTTTTATCAGATATTGTTTTATCAATATTTCTAATACAAGAACTATTAGAAATACTATTCAGATAATTTTTACATTCATTAATTTTGGAAATAATAATTTTATTTAAATATTTATTTTTTTCGTAAAAATAAGCTATAAAAGAATCCTTTTCAGGTACTGATAATTCGATAGACTGAGTAGGTGTAGCTGCTCTTACATCCGCTGTAAAATCAGATAAAAGAAAATCTATTTCATGTCCTACAGCAGATATTATTGGTTTTTTTGAATTAAAAAAAGCAATTGCAACATCCAGATTATTAAACGCCCATAAATCTTCTATACTACCTCCTCCTCTTCCACAAATTATTAAATCTATTTCTTCTATACTATTTAAAGTTTCTATTCCTTTTATTATCTCTTTTTCTGCCCCATCTCCCTGAACTTTTGCAGGGAATAAATATAAATTTATAAAATTACATCTTTTTTTTAAAGTTTTTATTATATCTTGAATAGCCGCTCCAGTTTCAGAAGTAACTACACCTATATTTTTTGGTAATAGTGGTAAGTTTTGTTTATTTTCTAAATCAAAGTATCCATTCTCTTCTAAAAATTTCTTATCTATTTCCAATTTCTTATACATATCACCTAAATCTTTAGTATCTTCTATATTATTCACCAATATTTGAAGATCTCCTCTACTTTCATAAAAAGTAATATCTCCAAATACAATTACTTTATCTCCTTCAGAATAATTTTCACTTATATTTTTAAATTTATAATTAAAAGCTACACATTTAATTTGAGATTTATTATCCTTTAAAGAAAAATATAGATGTCCACTTTTATAATATGTTATGTTTGATATAGTCCCTTCTAAAAATATTTCTTGAAACTCTTCAAAATCTTCTATAGCATATTTAATTTCTTTATTTAATTCTGATACAGTATAAATTTTTTCTGACACCAAACTACTCCTTTAAATTTCAATCAATATATTTTTTAGCTCTATCATTCTATCTCTTAGTAAAATTGCTTTTTCAAAATCTAATTCATCCGAACATTTTTTTATTTGTTTTTCTAAACTACGTATTTCTTTTTCTATATCGTTTTTATCTCTAAACTTTTTAGTTGTATTTTGAGAATTTTTTAAATTTATTCCATAATCCAAATTTAATAAATCTTCTGAGATCTCTCTAATTATATTTCTAGGTTCTATATTATTATATAAATTATATTCTTTTTGTTTTATTCTTCTTCTATTAGTTTCCTCAATAGCCTCTTTCATAGAATCTGTGATTATATCAGCATACATAATGACTTTACCGTTTATATTTCTTGCTGCTCTTCCCATAGTCTGTATTAGAGATCTTCTACTTCTTAAAAATCCTTCTTTATCCGCTTCTAATATTGCAACTAAAGAAACTTCAGGTATATCCAATCCTTCTCTTAGAAGATTTATTCCTATTATAACATCTATTTCTCCACTTCTTAAACTATGAATTATATCTATTCGCTCTAATGTGTCTATATCCGAATGCATATATCTGACTTTTACTCCTAATTCTGAATAATAATCAGTAAGTTCTTCAGCAGTTTTTTTTGTTAAAGTTGTTACTAGAACTCTTTCTTTTTTACTTACTTTAATTCTTATTTCATTAAGTAAATCGTCCACTTGATTTATAGTTGGTCTAATATTTACTTCCGGATCTAGTATCCCTGTTGGTCTAATTAATTGTTCAGCTATTTTACCATCAGATACTTCAATTTCAAAATCTCCTGGCGTAGCTGAAACAAAAATTGTCTGATTAGATTTTTTTCTAAATTCTTCAAACCTTAAAGGTCTATTATCTAATGCGGCTTTTAGTCTAAATCCATTTTCAACTAAAGATTCTTTTCTAGATCTATCACCATTGTACATTCCCCTTATCTGTGGAATGGTGATATGAGATTCATCTATAAATATTAAAAAATCATCAGGAAAATATTCAAATAATGTATCAGGAGTTTCTCCAGGTTTTTTATTAGATAAATATCTAGAATAATTTTCTATTCCTTTACAATGTCCTATTTCTTTTATCATTTCTATGTCATACTCTGTTCTCTGTCTTAGACGTTGAGCCTCTAGTAATTTGTTTTTATCAATAAAATTTTTTTCTTCTACTTCTAAATCTTTTTTTATTTCTGTTATTATTCTATCTATATCATTGTCTTTTGTAAGATATTGTGTTGCTGGATATATAACTATTCTTTCCAAATTTTTTTTTATACTTTGACCAGTTAACACATTTATTTCAACTATTTTTTCTAATTCGTCTCCCCAAAATTCTAATCTATATGCAGTAGACATATACGAAGGATAAATATCTATTACATCTCCTTTTATTCTAAATTTTCCTCTATCAAATCCTATGTCATTTCTTTCATATCGCAAAGAAACAAGTTTTTTTAGTAATTCTTTTCTCGATATTCCTGTTTTTCTATCTATAGCTATTGTAGAATTTTTATAAATTTCTGGTGATCCTAATCCATATATAGAAGAAACAGATGCAACTATAATAACATCTTTTCTATTTATTAAAGCAGCTGTGGCTGCATTTCTTAATTTATCTATTTCATCATTAATTGCAGAATCTTTTTCTATATATGTATCTGTACTTTTTATATAAGCTTCAGGCTGATAATAATCATAATAAGAAACAAAATATTCTACAGCATTATTAGGGAAAAATTTTTTAAATTCAGAATATAGTTGTGCAGCTAGAGTTTTGTTAGGTGCAATTATTAATGACGGTTTTTGAATTTTTTCTATTACATTAGCAATGGTAAAAGTTTTACCAGAACCAGTAACTCCTAGTAATATTTGATCTTTTATATTATTTTTTAAATTTTTATACAAAAAGTTTATAGCTTTTTTTTGATCACCCATAGGTGAAAATTCAGAATAAATTTTAAACATAACTTCCCCTTTCGTTATGTATTATAACATTATTTACTATTTTAAAAAAATAAATTTATTAACAGATAAAAATAATATTTTTATTATATAAATATTTTAAATTAATAAATTATTTAAAATAAAGTAATTGACAATCTTAATTTTAGAATGTAAAATAAATTAACTTATTATTTAGGGAGGTATTTTTTTATGGAAAAAGTAGGAATTTTTTATGGTTCTTCTAGTGGAAAAACTGAAGAAGTTGTAAAAATAGTTGCAAAACAATTAGGAAACGCTGAACTTTTTGATGTATCAAATGGGATTGATAAAATACCAGAATTTAAAAATCTTATATTAGCTTCACCAACTTACGGAATGGGAGAACTTCAAGATGATTGGGCAGCAGTTATAGATAAATTATCTGAAATGAATTTTGATGGAAAAGTTGTTGCTCTTATAGGTGTTGGAGATGCTGCTTTATTTGGAGCTAACTACGTTGAAGCATTAATGCATTTATATGATGCTGTTTCTCCTAATGGTGCAAAAGTTGTTGGTTTGGTTCCAACTGAAGACTATGATTTTGAAGATTCACTTGCAGTTATAGATGATAAATTTATGGGACTAGCAATAGATACTTCATTTGATGAAGATGAAATTTCTTCTAAAGTTGAAAGTTGGTTAGAAAAAATAAAAGAAGATTTAATATAATCTTTTTATAAATATGTTCGGAGGATAAAAATGGAGGTTTTTTTTCATCATATATACGAATACCAAAAAGGTATAAGAAATCTGATATTGCATTCATGTTTTAGAAAAGATTTACCAATTATGATGAAGAAATTAAACAATGAAGGAATAAGTTATTTGGTCCTGCCTATATCTAAAGAAAAAATAAATATTTTTTTCGGAGACTCTGAATGTATCGATGTAATCAAAAGTATAGGAAAAGTTTCCTTAAAAGATTTTACACCTGAGGAAGATTTTATCTTAGGTATAATGTTAGGTTACGACAGAAAAAAAGAATGCCAAAGATTTTTAAAACTAAAAAATGAAACTAACCCAATATTAAAAATAATTTAGAAAATAAAAACAACCATCTAACTAATTAAAGTTAATGGTTGTTTTTATTTTAAATATCTTTTCTAAAATAAATTCCGTTAAATTTTATTTTTTCTATATTAGAATAAGCTATCTCTCTTGCTTCTTCTATATTATTTCCTACTCCAACAATATTTATAACTCTTCCGCCATTAGTTATAAAATTATCATTTTTAAAATCTACTCCTGCAGTATAAAGTTTTAAATTTTCATTTTTTTCAAATTTTTCAATTCCACTTATAATTTCTCCTTTTTTATAACTAAGTGGATATCCATTTGCAACTCCTACAACACAACAAGAAAATTTATTTTTCCAAATTATTTCATCTTTTTTTAATTTTTTTTCAATAGAACTTTCAATTAATTCTAAAAAATCACTTTCCATTAAAGGTAAAACTGCTTGTGTCTCCGGATCACCCATTCTCATATTATATTCTAGCAAATACACATCATCTTTTGTTATCATTAATCCGAAAAATATTATACCAGAAAAATTCATTTTTTCTTCTTTTATTCCTTTTAAAGTCGGCTCCAAAATATTTTTTATAAATTTATTTTTGACTTCTTCTGAATAATATGGATTAGGAGAAATTACTCCCATACCTCCTGTATTTAATCCCTTTTCTCCTTCAAAAATTTTTTTATGATCCTTTGCCGAAATAAAAGGTATGATAATTTTTGAATCTGTAATAGATAATATCGAAGCCTCAACTCCATCTAAAAATTCTTCTATAACTATTGTATCGGCAGCATCTTTAAAAATTTTGTTACTCATCATATCTATTATAGTTTTTTTTGCTTCGTCAATATTGTTAACTATGACAACTCCTTTTCCCGCTGCAAGACCACTAGCTTTAATAACTGCAGGAAAATTAATTTTTGTAATGAATTCTAACGCTTTTTTCTCATCATCAAAAATTGCATATTTAGCAGTACTAACTCCATATTTTTTCATAAAATTTTTCGCATAAGCTTTTGATCCTTCAAGCATAGCCGCTTTTTTGTTTGGCCCAAAAATTTTTAAATTTTCTTTTTCAAATTTATCAACTATACCTTCAACTAAAAATTCTTCATTACCAACTATGGTTAAATCAATTTTATTAGTTTTTGCAAAATTTACTATGTCATCAATATTTTCTAAAAAAATATTTTCTGCATTTTTTAAAAATTTATAATAAACATTTCCTGGACAACAAAAAATTTTTTCAACTCTTTTATTCTCAGATATTTTTTCTGCTATTGCGTGCTCTCTTGCTCCGCTTCCCAATATTAAAATTTTCATTACTTCCTCCAAATTAATGTTTAAAGTGTCTATTTCCAGTAAATATCATCATTATATTTTTTTCATTGCATTTTTCTATTGATAAATTGTCATTAATTGAACCACCAGGTTGTATTATAGCTTTAATATCATTTTCTGCTGCCAACTCTACTATATCAGAAAAAGGAAAAAATCCGTCAGATGCTAAAACTAAATTTTTTCTATTAAAGTTTTTTGCTCTTTTTATAGCTTCTTCAGTAGCCCATATTCTATTTACCACTCCGCCACTTATACCTAAAGTCTGTAAGTTATTTGCAATAACTATTCCGTTTGATTTAACATATTTTACAACCTTCATTGCAAATATTAAATCATTTTTATATTTTTCAATTTCATTTTTTTCTGTAACAATTTTTAATTCTTTAAATAACTCTTTATCTGTATCCTGTATTAAAATTCCTCCATCAACTTTTACTATATCTAAATTATCTTTTGGTTTTGTTTTGCATTCTATCAAAATTATATTTTTTTTCTTTGATAAAATTTCTATTGCATTTTTTGTAAAAGACGGAGCTATAACAATTTCTGTAAAAATTTTATTTATTTCTTCGGCAGTATTTTCATCAACTTCTGCGTTAAATGCAACTATGCCTCCAAATATAGAAATACTATCTGCATCGTACGCTTTTTTATAAGCATCTAAAACCGTATCTCCTATTGCAACGCCACAAGGTGTTGAATGTTTTACTGCACAACAACATATATCATCAAATTCAGATACAACTTTCCAAGCCACATCCATATCTCTTATATTGTTAAAAGATAATTCTTTACCATGTAGTTGTACAAAATCTGACATTGCTCCTAAAAAATTATTATCTAAATAGAAACTTGCTTTTTGGTGAGAGTTTTCTCCGTATCTTAAATTAGATTTTTTAGTATAAGAAAGAGATAAGTTTTCTAAAAAATCATTTTCATCATTTAAAAAATTTGCAATTGCTGCATCGTAAGATGAAACTAAATTAAAAACTTTTGCTGCTAATTTTTTTTTCGTTTTAAAAGAAACTTCACCATTATTTTTAATTTCATCTATAATAATTTGATAGTCCTTTTTATCACATATAACTACAACATCTTTAAAAGATTTTGCAGCAGATCTAAGCATTGAAGGACCACCTATATCAATAAATTCTATTTTTTCCTCAAAACTAATTTTTTCTTTAACTTTTTCAAAAAAAGGATATAAATTTACTATTACAAAATCTATTGTATTTATTTTTAAATTATTGAGAGTATTCATATGATTAATATTATCTCTAACAGCTAAAATACCACCATGTATATATGGGTTTAAAGTTTTTACTCTGCCATCTAAAATTTCTGGGAATTTTGTAATTTCAGAAATTTCTGTCACATTAATAGAATTTTCTTTCAAATATTTATAAGTTCCTCCCGTTGAAATAATTTCAACTCCCATATCGTTCAAAAATTTTGCTATTTCACAAACACCATCTTTGTCGTAAACAGAAATAATAGCTCTTTTCAATTTTTTCTTTCCTCCAAAATTTTTTTTATAACTTTTGGTAATAATTCCCATTCTTTTAATAAAACTTTTTTTTGTATTTCTTCTGGACTATTTAACTTTTCTATATTAATTTTTTCTTGCAAAATTATATTTCCGGTATCAATATTTTCATCAACATAATGAACAGTACAGCCACTTTCCTTTTCGTTATTTTCAAAAACAGCCTTATGCACATTAATCCCATACATACCTCTGCCACCATATTTGGGTAACAAAGATGGATGGATATTTATTATTTTTTTTTCGTATTTATTTATAATTTTTTTATCAAGTATTGATAAAAATCCTGCAAGAACAATTAAATCAATTTTTCTTTCCTCTAAAATTTTTAATAACTCATCTTTAAAATTATTTTTTTTATCAATTAGAAAAGTTTTTATTAAATTTTTTTCTGCTATTGTTATTGCTTTACAATTTCTATCAGCTATTACACAATTTATTTTTATTCCGTTTTCAATTATTTTTGTCATATTAGTACCTGAACCAGATACAAGTACTGCTATATTAAACATAATTTATTATCTCCGTTTTTTACATATCCTATTTCATAGGCTACTTCATTCATTTCTTTTAAATCATCTATAATATTTTTAACATCTTTTTCATCTACAACTAAAGTATACCCTATTCCCATATTAAAAGTTCCAAACATTTCTTCTTCAGATATGTCAGCTCTTTCAGAAATAATTTTGAATAGTCCTTCAATTTTTATTTTATTTTTATAAATTACAGGAGATAAATTTTTTGACATACATCTAGGTAAATTTTCTATTAATCCACCTCCAGTTATGTGTGCCATTCCGTGTATATCATATTTTTCGAGTAATTTTAATATTGGTTTTACATAAATTTTTGTAGGAATTAAAAGTTTATCTCCAATTTTTTCTCCGTTTATTATTTCATCATAATTATTAAAAATCTTTCTTATCAATGAATATCCATTGCTATGAAAACCACTAGAAGCTATTCCTATAATTATATCTCCGTCTTTTACTTTGCTCCCATCTATTAATTTTTCTTTTTCAACTATTCCTACACAAAATCCTGCGACATCATAATCACCATCTTTATAAAATCCTGGCATTTCTGCTGTTTCTCCACCAATTAGTGCTGCACCAGCTTGTAAACAACCATTCGATATCCCCATAACAATTTCTGCCGCTTTGTCAGATTCTAAATGACCGCAGGCTATATAATCTAAAAAGAAAATTGGTTTTGCTCCATGACATAAAACATCGTTTACACACATAGCGACACAATCTATTCCTATTGTGTCATATTTATTTAATTTAAAGGCTATTTCTAACTTAGTTCCAACACCATCAGTGCCAGATACTAATATAGGATTTTTATATTTTGGTAATTCATACATGGCCCCAAAACTTCCTAAATTATTTAAAACAAATTTATTATGAGTTTTAGCAACGTGTTCTTTCATTAAATTTACTGCTTTATACCCTTCTTCCTTATCTACTCCAGAATTTTTATAAGAAATTGTCATTTCTCCCTCCAAAAAATTAATTATTAGGTGCACTTATTGGATAATCTCCATTAAAACATGCTAAACAAGAATTCTTACATTTTTCAGTGAATGTTGACACCATATTTTCTACACTTAAATAATCTAAACTATCAGCATTTATATACTTTTGTATATCTTCTATGCTCATATTTGCGGCAATAAGTTCTCCCCTATCTGCAGTATCTATACCAAAATAACACGGAAATTTTACAGGTGGTGATGCCGACCTAAAATGAACTTCTTTAGCTCCAGCCTTCCTCAATATTTCTATTAATATTTTACTAGTAGTCCCTCTTACTAGTGAGTCATCAACAACAACAACTCTTTTCCCTTCTATTATATTTTTTAAAGGATTTAATTTGGCAGAAACGGCTTTTACTCTCATATCCTGAGTAGGTTGTATAAATGTTCTAGCTATATATTTGTTTTTAATAAGACCATTACTATAATGAATTCCACTTTCTTCGGCAAAACCTATTGCTGCAGGTACACCTGAATCTGGAACACCGATAACAACATCAGCATCAACTTTTTGTTGTCTAGCTAATAAACGACCAGCTTCTACTCTTGCTAAATAGACGTCTATTCCGTCCATTATTGTATCCGGTCTAGCAAAATATATATATTCAAATGAACATGGTGAAAATCTTTTATTATCAGTATATCTGATACTTTTTATTCCATTTTCATCAATAATTACCATCTCACCAGCATCAATATCTCTAACAAATTTAGCTCCAACTGCATCCAAAGCACAAGATTCAGAAGCTAGTATATATTCTTCCTCTTCTGTGATTCCAAGACATAAAGGTCTTATACCAAAAGGATCCCTAACTCCTATTAGTTTATTTTCCATTATTATCGTAAGAGCATACGCTCCTTTTATTGCGTTTATACTACTTTTTATTGCAGCTTCAAATCCTTCTTTAGATTTTCTTGCTATCATTTTTATTATAACTTCTGTATCTATTGTTGTAGAAAAAGTAGCTCCTCCATCCTCTAACAATTCTCTAATAGTGTTTGCATTTGTTAAATTTCCATTATGAGCTACAGCAATATCTCCAAGTTTAAATTTGTTTGAAAGTGGTTGGCAATTTTCTATTCTATTTCCTCCACAAGTTGAGTATCTAACATGTCCTATAGCTATGTTCCCTTTTAAGTTATGTAATATATCGTCATTAAAAACAGAACTAACTAATCCCATATTTTTATGAGTAGTAATTTCACCGTTATCACAAACTGATATGCCGGCACTTTCTTGTCCTCTATGTTGCAAAGCAAATAATCCGTAATAGGTCATTATTGAAACATTCTTGTTATTTTTAGAATATATGCCAAAAACTCCGCATTCTTCTTCCATTTTATCTTTTTTTGAATACATCGAATCAACTCCAAACATTAAATTACACTCATTCTTTTAAACACTTCTATATAAGCATCTTCAACGTTACCTAAATCTCTTCTAAATCTATCTTTATCTAGTTTTTTTCCAGTTTCTTTATCCCATAGCCTACAAGTGTCCGGAGTTATTTCGTCAGCTAATAGTATTTCTCCTGATGAATTTTTACCGAACTCTATTTTAAAATCAACAAGAGTTATACCTAAACTATCAAATTTCTTTTTTAATAATTCATTAATTTTAGATGTTATAGAATATATTTTTTCTAATTCATCATATGTTGCCAATCCTAAAGCAACAGCATGATGATCGTTTATTAATGGATCTCCATATTCATCATTCTTATAACATATCTCAAATATTGTATTTTCAGGTTTGACTCCTTCTTCAATTCCTAATCTTTTTGCCATAGAGCCAGCAATAATATTTCTAACTATAACTTCTAATGGAAAAATTTTTACTTTTTGACACAATTGTTCTCTATCATTTAGCTTTTCTAAAAAATGAGTTTTTATTCCTTCTTTTTCTAACATTTCAAATATCAATCTTGTAATTTCATTATTTATTATTCCTTTATTTAATATAGTTCCTTTTTTTGCACCATTACCAGCAGTAGCATCATCTTTATAATGTATAATAATTTTATCTTCCGAATCAGTACTGTATATTTGTTTTGCTTTACCCTCATACATAAAATCTCTTTTTTCCATTTTTCCTCCTGAAATTATATTTTATTTCCAAGTTTGTATTCACTTTCAAATTGTTTTTTTATTTTTGATCTATAATCTAATAATTTTTTATTTATATCTTTATATTTTAAAGATAATATCTCAACAGATAACATACCAGCATTGTATGAATTATTTATTCCTACAGTTGCAACAGGAATCTGTTTTGGCATTTGTACTATAGATAAAAGTGAGTCAAGCCCTTCTAAATTTGCTTTAATAGGAACTCCTATAACTGGCAAAATTGTTTTAGATGCAATAACTCCTGGAAGATGTGCTGCAAGCCCTGCTCCTGCAATTATCACTTCTGTTCCATCATTTTCAAAATCTTTAATAACTTTTTCTAACAGTTCTGATGATCTGTGTGCAGAAATAACGTATAACTCATACGGTATACCAAACTCTTCTAAACATTTTGCAGCACCCTTCATTATCTCCAAATCAGATTTACTTCCAAATATTATAGATACTTTCATCATTTGCTCCTTTTAATTTTTTTATTATTTAAAATAGTTAATTCCATTTAAAAATATATTTTGATATTTATTGCCGTATATATTTTTGAAAATATTTTCTCCAGTTCTTTCAGAATGACCCATTTTACCAAAAATTTTACCATCTGGAGATAATATTCCCTCTATAGCAAGCGTAGATCCATTAGGATTATATTTGAATTCATCAGTTGGATTCCCATTTAAATCTACATATTGAGTTGCTATTTGTCCATTTTTTTCTAAATTTTTAATGATTTCATCAGAAGCAAAAAATCTCCCCTCACCATGAGATACAGCTATATCAAAAATTTCACCAACTTCCATATTATTTAACCAAGGTGAATTGTTTGAAGAGATTCTTGTTTTAACTATTTGGGAAATATGTCTTCCTATTTTATTGAATGTTAAAGTTGGAGATTTATCATTTATTTTTCCAATTTCTCCATAAGGTAGCAATCCAGATTTAATTAAAGCTTGGAAACCGTTGCATATTCCTAGTATAAGTCCATCTCTTTCTAAAAATTTTTCTATAGCATTTTTTATTTCTTCGTTTTGTAAAACTATGGAAATAAATTTACCAGATCCATCAGGTTCATCTCCTAAACTAAATCCTCCAGGCAAAACAAAAATTTGTGAATCTAACAATTGAGTTTTAAGTTCCATTATAGAGTCTTTTATTAAATTTTGATTAATATTTTTAAATAGTGTTATATTTGTTTTAGCTCCATTTTTTTCAAAAATATTAGCGGTATCAATTTCGCAATTAGTTCCAGGAAAGGCCGCAATCAAAACTTTCGGCTTAGCAAAATTTAAGTTACTTTTAAAAATATTATCAGTTTTGTATTCAATTTTATTATAAATTGTTACATTTTTATTATCTTGAAATTCATAAGAAAAAACTGGAGATAATTTATTTAACCAAATCTTTTCAAGTAAGTTTAAATCAATTTCTATTTCATTAACTTTACCTACATATCTATTAGTAGTTTTACCAATTAAAATAGCTTCATCAAAATCTAATTCAGATACAGATTCTACCAATATTGCTCCAGGTTTAAGTAAAAATAAATCAATATCAGTTTTTAATTCAAATCCAATTTTATTTCCGAAACTCATCTTAGAGATAGCTTCTGATATTCCTCCGTTCTTAATTGCCATTGCAGATATTATTTTAGAATTTATATTATTAAGTATATAATTATATGATTTTTTCAAAAATGTTATATCCACTAATTTCTCATCATTAATTTTTGTATCAAATAAATATATGTAGTTATTGCTTTTTTTGAAATCTGTTGATATGACATCATTAGCTTTTACAGTATTAACTGCAAAAGATATTAAAGTTGGTGGAACATCTATTTCATTAAAACTTCCACTCATAGAATCTTTTCCACCTATAGCCGCTATATCAAGATCTCTTTGTGCATCAAAAGCTCCAAGTAATGATACAAAAGGTTTCCCCCACCTATATGGGTCATTTCCAAGCTTTTCAAAATACTCTTGAAAAGAAAGCCTTACTCCTTTATAATTAACTCCTGCAGCGACTAATTTAGAAACAGAATCTATTACAGCATAGTATCCACCGTGATATTCTGATAAAGACGAAATATTAGGATTATATCCCCAAGTTATAGCTGAAGCAGTATCAGTAGTTGAATTAATCATTGGTATTTTGGAAATTGAAACATCTGTAGGAGACATCTGATATATTCCACCAAAAGGCATTAAAACTGTACTAGCTCCTATTGTAGAATCAAACATTTCTACTAATCCTTTTTGTGATGCCTGATTTAAGTCCGATAAATTATTAAACCAAGATTCTTTTATATCACCATTAAAATTTTTATTATTAAATATGTTCTCTATACTTCTATCTGATACTTTAACAGTTATTTCTTGAGGAGCTCCATTAGTGTCTAAAAATTTTCTATCTATATCGACAATGTTCTCCCCATTCCAACTTAAAATTAATTTATCATTATCTGTTATTTCTCCAACAACTGTAGCTTCTAAATTTTCGGATATAGCTAAATCTAAAAATTTTTTTTCGTTAATTTCGTCTACTACGACTGCCATCCTTTCTTGTGACTCTGATATTGCTAATTCTGTTCCATTTAATCCTGAATATTTAGTCTTAACTAAATTTAAATCTACAAAAACTCCACTAGATAATTCTCCTATTGCAACTGAAACTCCTCCTGCACCAAAATCATTACATTTTTTTATTAAAGTAGTTGCATCTTTATTTCTGAATAATCTTTGTATTTTCCTTTCTTCAGGGGCATTACCTTTCTGTACTTCAGCACCACAATTTAATAAAGAATTAACATTATGTTTTTTAGATGACCCAGTTGCACCTCCACAACCATCTCTACCAGTTTTACCTCCTATTATTATTATACTATCACCAGGTTTAGGAGTTGATCTTATAACATTTTCTAATGGAGCAGCAGCTACCACAGCACCAACTTCCATTCTTTTGGCTTTATATCCTTCGTGATATATCTCAGCAACATGTCCTGTTGCAATACCTATTTGATTACCATATGAAGAATATCCATGTGCTGCCCCTGTAGTTATTTTTTTCTGAGAAAGTTTTCCTTCTAATGTTTTTGAAACATCTTCTAAAGGATTTGCAGATC
>JAEWEF010000005.1 GCA_023389595.1 Fusobacteriota bacterium | reverse complement strand
GTCGGTTTTGTTCTAATAAGTATATATTTACCTATATTAAATATGACTAATATAATTTAGGAGGATATTATGAAATATAGAAAAAAAACAGGAGGATTTTCACTTGTAGAAATAATAGTGGCAGTTGCAATAATAGCAATACTTTCTGGTCTTGTTGTACCACAAGTTAGAAAACAAATAGCAAAAAGTAAAGATGCTAGAGCTATGAGTACACTTAACGCTTTTAGAGTTGCCGTACAAATGTATCAAATAGAAAATGATGATGCACTAATAGATAAAAATAATTTAAATAGTTATGATGCGGCCGCAACTAAAACTGCTCTAGAAAAATTACTTCCATATCTGGATAGCAAGGCTGAAGAAGTAGTAAAAGCAAACGGAGAAATAGGAATAGGGGCTTCACAAGAATCTAATACACAATCTGCAAATTCAGGCAAAATAATATATGGTGGTAAAGTGAGAATGACTTTTGTAAATCCTGACGATCCAACAAAATCTGACGGATATTATCTGTGGCTAGAAGCCGGAGCAAATACTGGCGACTTAGATACGAAAGGGCAAAAATGGACAACATATTAATTTATATTTTTATTGTATTATTGTTGATATCAATTTTGTACGACATAAAAACAAAAAGTATACCAAATATAATCACACTAGCTCTTATATGTCTTTCAATCTACATGAGATTATACGATTTAAACGGATGGTTTATAGGAGCATCAACATTCATACTTCCCTTCATTTTAATATATGGATACATATCAGATATACTCGATAGAGAAGTTATAGGATTTGGTGATATAAAATTGACTATTGCACTTGGTGGTTTACTTTACGATAAGGTTGATAATTTATTTTTGAGTGTATACATATTTTATCTCATTGCTTTTGTTTCTGCAGCAATATATTTGCTAATATTTTATACACTAAAAGCTCTATTTAAGAAAAAAGAAAAAACAAACAAAACTATTAGAAATAAAAAAATATGCTTTTCTAGTTTTTTAATTTTTTCATTTTTTATACATTTCTATTTTTATGGTCACATAATAGCTTTGGTAGAAAAATATGTTTAAACGCGGATACACATATATAGAAGTAATAGTAGCTCTTGCTGTTTTGCTACTAACTGTTGTACCAGTCGTAAAACTCAGCAACCTTCATCTGATTTCTTACAATAAAATGGAAGATGCAGAAGAAGATACCGAATTCTTTAATTTTATTGAAACAACTTTTCATGCCATAGACTATGAAAAATTAGAAAATAAAATTGGAAATTATAGCGTAAATAATTTTGAAAATTTTAAAATTTTAAATATTTTTACAGATAAAATTAGTATGGACAAAAATAAATTTGAAAATAGAAAATATAGTATGGATATTAAAATAGAAGAAATTAAAATCGATTATGTGAATAGAACAGAAAATGGAATTTTTGTTGTTGTTAACTTAAGATCAAAAGATATTAAAAGCACAAGAAAAATTTTAAGAATGAGATGATACTTATGTATACAAACAAAAATAAAGCGTACTCTTATGTGGAATTAATAGTTGCAGTTAGCATAGCCATGATGATATTTTCTATTTCTTTTACTTTGATATATAGCATCAGTAAATCACAGAGTGTAACTCTTAATTACAATGTACGAAAACATCAGATAGATAAATTTTTTGCAGTTTTCGGGAATCAGTTTTCAAGATCTACTGAAGTGTATTTTTATAATATTTCAAGATTTCATAGTTCTGCCGACTTAAATAAAAAAGTTGAAGTACTTGATGGAGAATGCAATTTGGTAAATATCATTCAATACACTAAAGATGAAAATAGCAAAAAAAATATGTATATAGACAGAAATAATTTTTGGCATGCAGATGACAAAACAAAAAATATTTATTATTTTTACAGAGAAAAGTATAAACTTTTACAGACGCATTTTTTAAGTGATGTATCGGTAAAATTTATTTTGGATGATAACTTGCTCATAGTAAAATTGTTTGATATGAGGAGTAAAAAAACTTATGAAAGAGTTTACGAAAAACAAAAATAGTGCCTTCATTTTATTTACGACAGTGTATATATGCTTAATAATTTTGAGTATGGTTGTAATTTTTAAAATTATTACTGACAATAAACATAAAAGTTTCAAAATTAATAAGCAGGCAGGAAATACTGAATTTGAAGTTAGACTCGCTGAAGAAATTTTAAGACCGGAATTGAATGAAATTGTAGAAAATGTAATTTTGAATAATGACAGTAAGTATATAGATGAAAATCAATTTTTAAAAAATTCAAATTCACTTTCTAGGGGTGGATATAAATTAAATGAAAGCGTATTTAAAAGTAAAAATATTTACGAAGAGATAGAAAAAATTTTGAGCAGAAGAGCTGAAATAAATTTATCTTTTTATAAAAAAATTATTTTTGATAATAGACAGTATAGAATTTTTGTGGAAACCGTCTATAAAAATGCGAGTAGCAAGAAACCGGAAGATTTAATTTTTAAAAAAATAAGGGAGATACGAATTAGCAGTTATGAGGAAGAGGCTTAATAAACTTGTTTTTGAAATTGATTACGACAACGATGAAAAAATAGTGTTATCTCTTGATAATAAGTACTTCGATTTTATTATTAGCTATATCGACATAATAGATGAGGAGGACAGAAAAAATTTAGTTTTTCAAGAAATTGACAGACATTGCAAAGATTTTCGAGAGAGTGACTACATAGTTAGATACGAAGTTTTAGAAAAAAATTTTGATACAGAAAAGATAGTTATATATTATTTGAAGAAAGATGGATTATATAAAAAATTTCCTGAAGAAGATTTTAAGTCGGGGAATGTTTTATGTATTATTCCATCTTTTTTTATTTGTAGAAACTTCACCGAAAAAACAGATTTTATTAATATAGATATAGGCGAAGATTATTTAGTTGTGTCTACATACAAAAATAAAAAAATAAAAAAAATTGAAAAAATTAATTTGAAAGAAACCATATCACAAAATTATGACTATCTAGTTGAAAATTTTCTACAAAACGAAGATGACACTGTGCTTGTAACTGGAGTAGGAGAACTTAGAAATCCACTCATGCAGAAAATTTTTGAAAAAAATGAATATAAATCGAATGTGATCGACTATCGAATAGAAAAATCTCTACTGCTAGATAAGTTAAATTTTTTACCTGACGAATATAGAAAAAAAATAGATAAATTTTTGTCCGAAAAAATGTATTTATTATTTTTGTTGATACTAATAATATTTACACTCGTAGCATACGTATTAATATTAAAAATAATGGACGGATATGATAAAAAACTTAAGGAAATAGAATATAAAAATAGTTTGATAGCTAAAGAAATTAAGGATGTGAAGGATGAAATTAAAACTTTAGAGGAAGTTATCTCTCAAAGAGATTTAAGCATAAATAAAACTGATAAATTAAGTGAAATGCTTGAAGATATATACAACTATATGCCAGATTCAACTTATGTAAATACAATAAAATACGACGAAGAAAAAAATAATCTCATTATAGAGGGAAGTACTGATAGTAGCGTAAAAATTTCCGACTTAATTTACAGCTTTGAAAATTCTAAAATTTTTACCGTATCAGATTACGAAAGTATTACGAAGTCCGTTGGAGAAAATTATCATTTTATAATAAATTTAAAATTAAAAAGAGAAGATGAAAAATGAAACTAAAATTTGATTTTAAAATGAAATTTGACAATGTATTTAAATATTTTATTTACGGATTGCTATATCTACTAGTTTTTTATATTCTTATTGTCAAAAATATAATAAGTATTTATGAAACAAAAGATTATATAGAGTCTGCCGAAAGTAGAAACGAAAGATTGCTAGAAGAAAAAAATACCTTTTTAGATAAAAAATCTGCATTAGAATCTAGGGTAAAAGCTATGGAAGAAGGGAAATCTTCTGATAAAAATATAAAAAGTGGAAAATATTTTTATAATACGGGAGAGATAATTTCTTTGATAGATGAACTAGTGGCAAAATATGACGGAGAAATTGTGAGTATAAAAAATATAGAAAGAGATGGCAACATTGTCAGAATTCCAACAGAAATATCAATCGAAGAAGAAAATTTAATGCCATTTTTATATGAATTAGAAAACGATGATTATGGAATTTTTTTGTTGGACAAAAATTTGAATTTGACTATAAAAAAGGGAAATAGAGTAAACTTAAACGCAAAACTTGCTGTTGCACTATCAAGAAGAGAAAAAATTAAAGAAAATCAACAAGACGAAATCGATAAAGAAATTTTGGAAGAAAACGCTGATAGAAAAATATTTAGCCTTGATACTGGAAGCAAGTCTTTTATTAGAATAGGAAGTAATATAATCTATAGTAAAAAATCTATTTCTAAATCTGAAGAACAATTACTTAAAGAAACATTGGAAAATACTAAAAAGAAAAAGAAAAAGGCCGTAAAAAAATTAAATGAAGTTCAAAAAAGTCCAGTAAATGAAGACAGAATAAAAAATTAAATTATTTAATATTTTTAGCTTTTCAATTAAAAACGAAATAAATAATGAGGGGTAGAGATGAAAAAATTATTAATCATTGTGTATATAATCATAAATATTTTTGCTCTAGCAAATACCATAAATGACGATATAGAAATTTCTGATATGAAGTTATCCGAAGTTGTTGCAATTTTATCTAAAATTAGTGGTAGAAATATTATTGCTGAAAATCAATATAAAGATACGCTTATAAATGCATATTTTAGTGCCGGAACTAGTGTTGATGAAATATTAAGAAGCATAGCGAAAAGTAATGGACTTATAGTAGAACAGAGTAACAATGTAACTATGTTAAATAGTAAAACTCAGAGCAGTAACGGAAAAATAGTCGGAAGAGTTCTTGATTATCATACTAAAACTCCAATCAAGGGAGCAACAATAGAAGTAAAAGGCACCAAAATTAAAACTGTTACAGATACATTCGGAACATATATTATTGATAGTATACCTAAGGAAGTTTATATCATTAAAATTTCATCTGACGGATATCAAAATAAGGCGGAAATTATTAGTGTTGACAAGAGAATAAATAATTCAGTTGTTTATTTAAATTCTGATCAACTTGATAAAAACACAAATGACGCAGTAATAGAAAATGATTTTTTAATAATGGAAGATGGAATGTTTTATACAAAAAGTTTTAATCTTTTAAATGGTAAATATGAAGACTTGAAAAAAATTTTAAAAGAGCTTTATGGAGAAAATATAAAAATTAGTGGTAGCGAAGAAAATAATCAGCTTATAATTTTAGGAGATAAAGATATAATTTTGAGTGCAAGTAAAGTTATACAAAATTTTGATGTAAGGCCTAAACAAGTAAGAATAGAATCTGAAATACTAGATGTTAGCAACAACCTTTTTGAAGAGCTTGGTTTTGATTGGGCTTTTGGAACAAATAGAAGAAAACAGAATAACGATTTTCAGTTAGATATTTTAAATGGAGTTAAAAGTATAGGTAGCGGATCACTTTTTGGTAGCGGATTAAATATAGTAAGACAATTTGCTGACGGAGCATCTTTGCTTTCTTTTAGTATAAGCATGCTTGAGGCAAACAATGACATAATAATAAGCTCCGTTCCAACTATAACAATAGAAAGCGGTAAAAGCGGAGAATTTAAAGTGTCGGAAGAAGTTGTAATAGGAGAAAGAAAAAGCAGACAAAAAGATGATGACAGCACCTATAATGTTGTAGAACCAATTTTTAAAGAAGCTGGACTTATTATGAAAGTAAAACCTATAGTTACCGATAACGATGAAATGATACTTGATATAAGTTTAGAATTAAGTGATTTTAAATTCAAACAAAATCTTTCTGATAATAGTGTAAACAGCGGGACATTTAATTCAAGTGGTGGATCTAAAATAGGAAGAAGTATAAATACAAGAGTTAGAGTCAAAAATGGAGAAACTATACTCATTGGTGGTCTTAAAAAATCATCAAAGAACAATAGTGTAAGTAAGGTACCAGTGGTATCAGAAATACCAATTGTTGGAAACTTATTCAAAAAAACTTCTAAAAAATTTGAAACATCAGATATGTATATAAAAATAACTGCTACTATAGAAGATAGTATATAATTTTCAAAAATAATACAAATTATAAAAATATTATTGCATTTTCATTGTAAAAGAGTATATAATATTGTGCTAATAACTTTTTAACATGGGTGTATTTATGAAATTAATAGTAGGATTAGGAAATCCTGGAAAAGATTATGAAAAAACAAGACATAATATAGGATTTATAGTTTTAGATAAATTAAAAGATAAACTAGGAGTTCACGATGAAAAAAATAAATTTCGTGGTCTAATTAGTGAAACAAATATAAACGGAGAAAAAATTTTATTTTTAAAACCGCAAACATATATGAATCTCAGCGGAGAATCCATCACGGAAGTAATATCCTTCTACAAAATAAATCCAAGTGAGGATATGTTAATAATATACGACGATATGGATATGGAACTTGGACGGTTACGAATTAGAGAGAAGGGTAGCTCCGGAGGACATAATGGAGTTAAATCTATAATAAAATATTTTGGGCAAGATTTTTTAAGATTAAAATGTGGAATAGGTGCAGTTAAATCTAGAGAAGGAGTAATCAATCACGTTATAGGGAAGTTTGATGTAACTGAACAAGAAGAAGTTAAGCTTATGACGGATAGAGCCGTCGACTGTGTTTATGAATTGATAAAATCTTGGGATATAGAAAGAATTATGCAAAAATATAATGTTAAATAGTTGTTGTGAAATATAAGTGTATATGATAAAATTAAAAAATGGAAACAAAAAATAGAAATAAATATAATTTAAGAAAGGAGTGTTATTGAATGAAATTTTTTGGTTTCAGAGGCGGAATACATCCACCTGAAAATAAGTTGCAAACAGAACATTTGCATACGGAAGTTTATAAGTCACCAAAAAAAGTTTATGTTCCTCTCTTACAACATATAGGAACTCCTGTTCAACCATTGGTTGCAGTTGGAGATAAAGTGTTGAAGGGGCAAAAAATTGGAGATGCAACTGGAGGATTAAACTCACCTGTTCACGCATCTGTAAGTGGAACTGTTATTAGTATAGAAGCTAACGAATGTGCTTTACCCGGTCAAAACACTGCAATTTGTATAGAAAATGATGGTACAGACACTTGGGCTGAACTTGAAAAAATTACAGATTGGGAAAATGCCGATAGAAAAGTACTTCTAGATATGATAAGAGAAAAGGGAATAGTTGGTATAGGAGGAGCAACATTTCCTACTCACGTTAAATTAAATCCGCCTGAAGGAACAAAAATAGATACTTTGTTATTAAATGGGGCTGAGTGTGAACCGTACCTTAACTCTGACAACAGAAAAATGTTGGAACAGCCAGATCACATTATAAAAGGTATACAAATTATCAAAAAAGTTCTTGGAATCGAAAACGCTTACATAGGTATTGAAGATAACAAACCTGAAGCAATAGAAGTTATGAAAAATGCTGCTGATGGTACAGGAATAGAAATTGTACCATTAAAAACAAAATATCCTCAAGGGGGAGAAAAACAACTTATTAAAGCCGTGTTAAATAGAGATGTACCTTCTGGTCAATTACCTTCAGCTGTTGGGGTTGTTGTTCAAAATACAGGGACGGCTGCAGCAGTCTATGAAGCTATAGTAGAAGGAAAGCCTCTTATAGAAAAAATTGTAACTATTTCTGGTAAGGCTATAAAAAATCCTAAAAACTTAATTGTACCTATAGGAACAAGATTTTCTGAAATACTTGACTATTGTGAAGTAGACAGAGAAAAAATGGTTAAGTTGGTAATGGGTGGACCTATGATGGGAGCACAACAATCTTCTGAAGACGCTACAGTTATAAAAGGAACTTCTGGACTTTTAGCACTTACTACAGAAGAAGTTAATCCTTACACTCCTAAACCTTGTATTAGATGTTCTAAATGCGTTACCGCTTGTCCTATGAGACTAGAACCTCTAATGTATGATAGATTATCTCTATCTAACAGATGGGATGAGATGGCTGATTATCACTTAATGGATTGTATAGAATGTGGTTCTTGTGCTTATGTTTGTCCTGCTAATAGACCTTTGACTAAGGCTATTAAAGAAGGAAAAGCAAAATTAAGAGCTAAGAAGAAGTAAATTTAAGGAGGGTTAAAGTGAGTACTATGTTAAAAGTAGGGCCTGCTCCTCACATAAGAACGTCTGAAACTGTAGAATCTGTTATGTATGATGTAATCATAGCACTGATTCCCGCATTTGCAGTAGGGGTTTATGTGTTTGGTGTAAGAGCCGTAATAACAACAGCAGTTGCTGTTTTAACTTGTTTATTAACAGAATATTTATGTTGTAAATTATTGAAAAAAGAAAGTTCTATATTCGACGGTAGTGCAATTATAACAGGAATATTATTTTCTTTTGTAATTCCTACTAGAATGCCTCTAGCTTATATAGTAATAGGTTGTTTTGTATCGATAGCTATGGGAAAAATGTTATTTGGTGGACTTGGTCAAAATGTATTCAATCCTGCTCTAGTTGGTAGAGCATTTGTACAAGCTTCTTGGCCAGTTGCAATAACAACATTCTCATATGATGGAAGAACTGGAGCCACTGTACTAGATGCTATGAAAAGAGGGCTAGATTTAAATACCGCTTTAATAGATGGCGGAAATATGTATTTACAGGCCTTTATTGGTAAGATAGGAGGATGTACTGGAGAAATCTCATCTCTTGCCATATTAATAGGAGGTATTTATCTAATTTATAAAAAACACATAGATTGGAAAGTACCTGCAATTACAATAGGAACAGTTTTTGTTCTAACTTGGGCGTTTGGAGCTAATCCTCTAATGCATATATTTTCTGGTGGACTTTTCCTAGGTGCATTTTTCATGGCAACAGACATGCCTACATCACCTCATACTGATAATGGTAGAATGCTATTTGCTTTACTTTTAGGTATACTAATAGCTTGTATCAGAATAAAAGGTGGATACCCAGAAGGAACTGCTTATGCTATCTTGATAATGAATGGTGTAGTCCCTCTAATAGATAGATACATTAGACCTAAGAAGTTTGGTGAGGTGAAGAAAAATGGAAAATAGGTATATTCACTATGGACTTGTTCTTGGATTAATAGCTGCAATTTCTGCCGGAATACTTGGTGCAGTAAACGGATTTACTAGTAAAATTATTGCTGAAAATACACTGAAAATAGTAAACGAGGCTAGAAGAAACGTTCTATCTACAGCGTCATCTTTCAAAGAAGAAGAAACTAAGGAAGCAAATGGAGTTTCATACATACCTGGATACGACGATGCAAATGAATTAGTAGGATATGTTGCATCTGTTAGTTCTCCCGGTTATGGAGGAGATATAAACTTTGTTGTTGGTATAGACAAAGAAGGAGTTATAACTGGATTAAATGTTATAAGTAACGCTGAAACTCCTGGATTAGGAGCAAAGATTACTAATCCAGAATGGCAAGAATTATGGAAAGGTAGAACAGAAAGCTACGAGTTTAATAAAGCTACTGACGCTTTTGCAGGAGCTACTATTTCACCAAAGGCAGTTTATGATGGAACTATGAAGGCCTTAAAAACATATAATGCTGAGGTGATAAAATGAGTAAAAAAATAAATTATAAACAAATATTATTATCAGGTATATTTAAAGAAAACCCGGTATTTGTTTTATTGCTAGGTCTATGTCCAACACTTGGAACAACAGGTAGTGCAATAAACGGATTCTCAATGGGTGTAGCTGTAATATTTGTATTGACATGTTCTAATGCGATAGTTTCTGCTTTTAGAAAATTTATACCTGACAATGTTCGTATACCTGCATATATAATGATAATAGCATCTCTTGTTACTATAGTTGATTTATTGATGCACGCATATACACCAGCAATCTATGACGTTCTTGGACTATTCATACCACTTATAGTTGTTAACTGTATAGTTCTAGGAAGAGCGGAAAGCTTTGCGTCTAAAAATTCTGTACTACCTTCTATTTTAGATGGTATTGGATCTGGGTTAGGATTCACATTAGCACTTACTTTCTTAGGAGCTATAAGAGAAATATTTGGTAACGGATCAGTATTCAATATACCTTTAGTTCCTTCTACAGTTGAACCTGCACTTATCTTTATATTAGCACCTGGTGGATTTATGACTATAGGTCTTATAATGGCAGGAATAAATATGTATAAATCTAGACCAAAAAAGAAGGGGGTAGCTAAAAAATGAGTATAGCAGGATTATTTGGAATTATAATTAGTTCTATATTTATAAATAATATTATATTTGCTAAGTTTTTAGGGTGCTGTCCTTTTATGGGAGTTTCTAAAAAAATAGACGCCTCTTTAGGAATGGGGATGGCTGTAACTTTCGTTATTACAATAGCGTCGGCTGTTACTTGGCTAGTTAATACATTTGTTTTAGCACCACTAAATCTTGAATATTTACAAACTATAGCTTTTATTTTAATAATTGCATCACTAGTTCAGTTTGTTGAAATGGCCATACAAAAAACTTCACCAAGCCTTTATAAAGCTCTTGGAGTTTTTCTACCACTTATAACAACAAACTGTGCTGTTCTTGGAGTTGCAATTATAAATATACAAGAAAAATATAACTTTATAGAAACAATAGTAAACGGATTTGGTGTTGCTATAGGATTCTCACTAGCACTTGTACTATTAGCAGGAATAAGAGAAAGATTAGAAATGGCTGATATACCTAAACATTTTCAAGGAATACCAATAGCTTTTATCACAGCTGGACTGTTAGCGATGGCATTTATGGGATTCAGTGGAATGACAATATAATTGAAGGGACGGAGGTTAGAAAATGGAAACAATTTTACTGCCTGCAGTTATTCTTGGTATAACAGGCATATTTATGGGAGTATTCTTAGCTTTTGCATCTAAGAAATTCGAAGTACAAAGAGATCCAAAAATAGAAGCTATACTTGCAATTCTACCTGGTGTAAACTGTGGTGGATGTGGATATCCTGGTTGCGCCGGATATGCCATAGGAGTTGTAGAAGATGGAGCGAAAACAACTTTATGTGCACCTGGTGGACCTAAAGTTGTGAGTGCAATTTCTGAAATTTTAGGAGTAGCTGCTCCTGAACCAGAAAAGAAGAGAATGATATACAGGGTAGTTTTAGACGAAGCTTTCTATAAGAAAAATCAAAGAATGATAGATACTTTTAAAGCTGCTCTTGAAGCTAAAGAAGAAGAAAAAATTGGAAAACTTGAGGGGGCCGCAGAAAGAACTAAAAATGATGGTCTACTACAAGTGTATAAAAATTTAAAAGCCGGAAAAGAACTAAAGGTGGAAACTTTAGAAGAAGTTGCTGCTGAATTTATGAAAATGAATGCAAGAATGATAGATACTTTTAAAGCTGCATTCGAAGCTAAAGAAGAAGAAAAAATGGCAAAACTTGAAGGAGCCGCAGAAAAAACTCAAAAAGGAGATCTTTTAAAGATTTATCAACAAATAAGAAATGGACAAGAAGTTCAATTTATACCTGGGGCACCTAAAGAAGTTAAAGTAGAAGCAAAAGAAGAGGTTAAAGCTTAACAGGTGGACTAACTCCGCCTGTTTCTTTAAATAAAATAAATAATTTATAGCAAGGAGAAATAGATGGAATTAGTAGTCGCTTTATTGCCAGGAATTTGTTGGGGAGTATTTCCCATACTGACTTTTTTAATAGGTGGAGATATAAAAAAACAGGTTCTTGGATCTAGTATAGGAGCATTTATCGGTATTATCATATTAAATATTATTAACAATTACAACTACGATTTAACGACAGTAATAGTAGGTTTCGTTACCGGTTGTTTTTGGCCGTTTGGTTTATTTTATCAATTTAAAACAGCAAAACTTATCACAATGGCAAAAACTGCACCACTATCTAGCGGAACACAATTAATTTTTTCAACTCTTTTCAGTGTAATTGTGTTTAGAGAATGGGAAACAAAATATGATTTTATAGTGGGAATAATTTCTATGTTGTTAATAATAGTTGGTATGTATATGACTGGTTATACGGAAAATAAAGCACATTTTTCAAAAGATACGTACATACAAGCAATTAAGTGTGTACTGTTATCATCTTTGTTATTTGTTGTATATATAGTTGGAGTACAATTATTCCCTCAAGTTGATAAAATGACTGTACTTTTACCTCAAATAGTAGGAATAATAGTTGGAGCTATAATTAATGTTGGAATTAAACAAGTTCCTAAGGAAGTGGATAAAAAATTTTTCTTATTTATAATACCGGGATTGGTGTGGTTGCTAGGGAACGCATCACTATTAGTTTCTTATAATAGATTTGGCGTAGCAGTTAGTTTTGGATTAGCACAAACAACTATAGTAATATCAACTCTTGGTTCTATATATATTTTAAAAGAAAGAAAAACACAAAAAGAATTCAAAAGGGTTTTATTAGGACTTACCATATTGATGTTCGGAGTAATACTTTTGCTTTCTTTATAAAAATAAATGGAGGAAATATGACGGAACTACTTCAAGAATTAATTGAAAAAAATAGAGCTATTACAAAAGACGGAGTCGTTGCAAATTATATACCGGAACTTGACAAGGCTAATCCCAATCATTTAGGAATATATGTTTCAGGTATTGACGGAAAAGATTTTTTTGCTGGAGATTATGAAGTTAGATTTACCATACAAAGTATTTCTAAAATTATAACTTTAATTCTTGCAATATTAGATAATGGGGAAGAATACGTTTTTAGTAAAGTGGGAATGGAACCTAGTGGAGACCCATTTAACTCTATAAGAAAATTAGAAACCTCAAGTAGAAAAAAACCATATAATCCAATGATTAATGCTGGGGCAATAGCTATTGCTTCAATGATAAAAGGAAAAAATTCCAGAGAAAAAATTGACAGATTGATGGATTTTGCAAAAAAAATTACTGAAGATGAGACTCTAGATATAAATTATAGAATATATTGCGGAGAATCTGAAACTGGATTTAGAAACAGATCAATGGGATATTTTCTGAAAGGCGATGGCATAATAGAAGGAAATGTTGATGAAGCTTTAGAATTATATTTTAAACAATGCTCTATTGAGGGAACTGCAAAAAGCATAGCACAGCTTGCAAAATTTTTGGCCAACGATGGTGTTTTATCAAACGGAGAAAGAGTTATACCAAGACATGTTAGTAGAATAGCAAAAACACTTATGGTAACTTGTGGAATGTATGATAGTTCAGGAGAGTTTGCCGTAAAAGTTGGGTTACCTTCAAAGAGTGGAGTTGGAGGAGGAATTTGCTCAGTAGTTCCTGGAAAAATGGGAATAGGAGTTTACGGTCCAGCATTGGATAGAAAAGGTAATTCACTTGCCGGAGTAGCTCTTTTGGAAGATCTATCAAATCATTTAGGACTTTCAATATTCTAAAAAATCTAAAAATTTTTTATATATAGGAGGTATTATGGATTTTATTAACGGACTAATAGGGAGTATTAATAATGTACTTTGGGGATACGTATTAATATTCTTGCTACTACTACTTGGATTTTATTTTACAATATCGTCAGGATTTATTCAATTCAGATTACTTGGAGATATGTTTAAACTTATTACAGGCAAACTACCAAGTTTAAAAGATGGAGAAAAGAAAAAAGACGGTGAAATTTCTGCATTCCAAGCTTTTTGTATATGTGTTGCATCTCACGTTGGAACAGGTAACCTTGCTGGTGTTGCAATAGCGATAGTTTTAGGGGGACCTGGAGCATTATTCTGGATGTGGGCGACTGCATTACTTGGTGGAGCAACAAGTATGATAGAAAATACTTTGGCTCAAGTTTATAAAGAAAGACAAGGAGACGAGTTTCGTGGAGGGCCATCATATTATATTACAAAAGCACTTAATATGAAATGGCTAGGACTACTATTCTCTATAATAGTTATAGTAACTTTTGCGTTTGCATTTAACTCAGTACAAGCAAATACTATAGCTGCAGCCGTAGAAGGAAGTTTTAATATCAGTACTACTATAACTGGAGCGGTACTTGCTATACTTACTGC
>JAEWEF010000004.1 GCA_023389595.1 Fusobacteriota bacterium | reverse complement strand
CGATGATGGGTAGCCGGCCTGAGAGGGTGAACGGCCACAAGGGGACTGAGACACGGCCCTTACTCCTACGGGAGGCAGCAGTGGGGAATATTGGACAATGGACCAAAAGTCTGATCCAGCAATTCTGTGTGCACGATGAAGTTTTTCGGAATGTAAAGTGCTTTCAGTTGGGAAGAAGAAAGTGACGGTACCAACAGAAGAAGCGACGGCTAAATACGTGCCAGCAGCCGCGGTAATACGTATGTCGCAAGCGTTATCCGGATTTATTGGGCGTAAAGCGCGTCTAGGCGGTTTAGTAAGTCTGATGTGAAAATGCGGGGCTCAACCCCGTATTGCGTTGGAAACTGCTAAACTAGAGTACTGGAGAGGTAGGCGGAACTACAAGTGTAGAGGTGAAATTCGTAGATATTTGTAGGAATGCCGATGGGGAAGCCAGCTTGCTGGACAGATACTGACGCTAAAGCGCGAAAGCGTGGGTAGCAAACAGGATTAGATACCCTGGTAGTCCACGCCGTAAACGATGATTACTAGGTGTTGGGGGTCGAACCTCAGCGCCCAAGCTAACGCGATAAGTAATCCGCCTGGGGAGTACGTACGCAAGTATGAAACTCAAAGGAATTGACGGGGACCCGCACAAGCGGTGGAGCATGTGGTTTAATTCGACGCAACGCGAGGAACCTTACCAGCGTTTGACATCCTAAGAAGGAGATAGAGATATTTCTGTGCCTCTTCGGAGGAACTTAGAGACAGGTGGTGCATGGCTGTCGTCAGCTCGTGTCGTGAGATGTTGGGTTAAGTCCCGCAACGAGCGCAACCCCTTTCGTATGTTACCATCATTAAGTTGGGGACTCATGCGATACTGCCTGCGATGAGCAGGAGGAAGGTGGGGATGACGTCAAGTCATCATGCCCCTTATACGCTGGGCTACACACGTGCTACAATGGGTAGTACAGAGAGTTGCGAACCTGTGAGGGGGAGCTAATCTCAGAAAACTATTCTTAGTTCGGATTGTACTCTGCAACTCGAGTACATGAAGTTGGAATCGCTAGTAATCGCAAATCAGCAATGTTGCGGTGAATACGTTCTCGGGTCTTGTACACACCGCCCGTCACACCACGAGAGTTGGTTGCACCTGAAGTAGCAGGCCTAACCTTTTAGGAGGGATGTTCCGAGGGTGTGATTAGCGATTGGGGTGAAGTCGTAACAAGGTATCCGTACGGGAACGTGCGGATGGATCACCTCCTTTCTAAGGAGAAAAGACTTATGTTCTCTATTCTATTGGTAATGTTCTTACATTACTTTCTCGAACATTGGAAACTATATAGTAGAACAATCAATATTAAAAAAACTCTTTAATAATTTCACTAAAGAGTTAGCTGTCAAAAAAAATAGGTTAAAATAACTAAGGGCACACAAGGGATGCCTTGGTAGTAAGAGCCGAAGAAGGACGTGGTAAGCTGCGATAAGCTTAGGGGAGTTGCAAACGAGCTTTGATCCTAAGATATCCGAATGGAGCAATCTGCTAAGATGGAGTCTTAGCGCGAAAGCGGGAACCGGGTGAACTGAAACATCTAAGTAACCCGAGGAAAAGAAAGTAAAAACGATGGCCCAAGTAGCGGCGAGCGAACGGGTCACAGCCTAAACCGGATGCGTGTCAAGGAAGCAGCCGTTGCGCATTACGGGGTAGAGGGATAGGAGTTAGAAGAACTGCTAGATATTCGATATGACGTATTACGTAACTAGAAATAGTTGGGAAGCTATACCGTAGAAGGTGAAAGTCCTGTATAGGTAAACTAATGCGCATATACACCTAATCCCAAGTAACATGGAACACGAGGAATTCTGTGTGAATCAGTGAGGACCATATCTCATAAGGCTAAATACTCTTACTAACCGATAGCGTATAGTACCGTGAGGGAAAGGTGAAAAGAACCCCGGGAGGGGAGTGAAATAGAACCTGAAATTGTGTGCTTACAAGCGGTCAGAGCCCGCAAGGGTGATGGCGTGCCTTTTGGAGAATGATCCTGCGAGTTACGTTAAGTGGCGAGGTTAAGTATAACGGAGCCGAAGGGAAATCGAGTCTGAATAGGGCGAATTAGTCGCTTGGCGTAGACGCGAAACCTGGTGATCTAAGCCTGTCCAGGATGAAGCTGTGGTAAGACACAGTGGAGGTCCTAACTCACCGTCGTTGAAAAGCTGGGAGATGAGGTAGG
This sequence comes from Fusobacteriota bacterium, assembly GCA_023389595.1. Taxonomy (GTDB): domain Bacteria; phylum Fusobacteriota; class Fusobacteriia; order Fusobacteriales; family Fusobacteriaceae; genus Fusobacterium. The sequence continues at coordinate 1,098 of JAEWEF010000004.1, read as the reverse complement.
TTTAGGGGTGAAAAGCCAATCGAACTAGGAGATAGCTCGTTCTCTCCGAAATGTATCTAGGTACAGCCTTGAGTGTTCAATTATGGGGGTAGAGCACTGAATGATCTAGGGGGCATATAGCTTACTGAAATCAATCAAACTCCGAATACCATAATTTAAGAGCTCAGGAGTGAGACCGTGGGAGTTAACTTCCGCAGTCAAAAGGGAAACAACCCAGACCACCAGCTAAGGTCCCTAATTACAACTAAGTGGGAAAGGAGGTGGAGATTCACAAACAACTAGGAGGTTGGCTTAGAAGCAGCCATACCTTTAAAGAGTGCGTAATAGCTCACTAGTCGAGAGTCTCTGCGCCGACAATGTAACGGGGCTAAGTTGTAAACCGAAGCTGTGGATTCATGTTTAAACATGAGTGGTAGGAGAGCGTTCTGTAGGCCGATGAAGGAGGAAGGTAACTGACTTTGGAGGTATCAGAAGTGAGAATGCAGGAATAAGTAGCGAGAAAGGGGGCGAGAATCCCCCTCGCCGGAAGACCAAGGTTTTCAGGGTAAAGCTTGTCTTCCCTGAGTAAGCCGGGACCTAAGCCCAGGCTATAATGCGTAGGCGAATGGAAAACAGATTAATATTTCTGTGCCACTTATATATTGTGAAGGAGGGACGCAGAAGGGTATGCGCGCAGGAGAACGGTAGATCCTGTATAAGCATGTAGAGTGATTTGGTAGGAAAATCCGCCAGATTAGACTTAAGGTGTGATGTATAGTTCGTAAGAATGAATGCGCAAATCCCACGCTGCCGAGAAAAGCTTCTAGCGTTAATGTATAAGTGCCCGTACTGCAAACCGACACAGGTGGTCAGGATGAGAAATCTAAGGCGGACAGGCTAACTCTCGTTAAGGAACTCTGCAAAATAGCCCCGTAACCTAGGGAGAAGGGGTACCCTTTGATGTTAATATACACGCGATATGAAGCGTTAGAGGGTCGCAGTGAAGAGGCTCAAGCAACTGTTTAACAAAAACACAGGTCTATGCTAAGCTGTAAGGCGATGTATATGGGCTGACACCTGCCCAGTGCCGGAAGGTTAAGAGGAGGAGTGAGAGCTCCG
>JAEWEF010000012.1 GCA_023389595.1 Fusobacteriota bacterium | reverse complement strand
TCAAAGGAAGAAAAATGATATTTAAAATTGAAAAAAATGATAAATTTACTAATTATAAATTAACTTTATCGGATATAAATGTGGAAAATGATATAGTTAATTTTTTAAAATCTCATAATTTAGAATTTACTAAAACAGAATATTTTGAAAATTTTTTTATGTATAACATAAAAAATATAAATTCAAAAATTGCAAACGAGTTAAAAAATAATTTTGAAAATTATATACAAGAATTAATTCCCATGTCGGTTTATTCTTTGCCACTTAGAATTGACGATGAAAAAGGAGAATTAACTGCTTACGAAAAAGATTTTTCAAAAAAATATATCACTCTTGGTATACTTGATAACGGCGTTGCAAAAAATTCTCAATTAAAAGACTGGATAATAGATGTTGATAATAAATATTCAGAAGAAAATACTGGATACACTCACGGAACTTTTGTCGCTGGCATAGCCCTTTATGGTGATATATTAGAAAATAAAAAAATAATAAAAAATGATAAATTTAATATACTTGATTCAACAGTTTTATCTGCAACTACAATAGAAGAAGACGAGCTTTTAAAAAATATACAATTGGGTATAGAAAAAAATTATAAAAAAGTTAAAATTTGGAACTTATCACTTTCGGTAAAACAAGAAATTTTTGAAAATTATTTTTCCACTTTCGGAGTCTTAATGGATTATTTGCAAAAAAAATATGATGTTTTAGTTTGTAAATCTGGTGGTAACGATGGTGGATTTATGAAAAAAAGACCTAAACAAAAACTATATCAAGGATCAGATTCTTTACTTGCTTTAGTTACTGCTTCAATTACAAATGAAGGTAAATCTTCGTCTTATAGTAGATTAGGTCTTGGAGTTAACAAAACTTTAAAACCTGATGTTGCAAGTTATGGTGGAGAATTAACTTTGGAAGATGATGGCAGCATGGGTATGATAGGTGTGAAATCTTTAAATAAAAAGGGAGATATAGTTTCATCGACTGGAACTTCTTTTGCTAACGCAAGAATTTCATCACTATCCGCAACAATTTATCAAAATATTTGCAAAGATTTCGAAAATTTTAGCGACTTCGATGCAACTTTGATAAAGGCTCTTATAATACACAGTGCAGTTAATACAAAACAAAATTTAACTTTTGAAGAGATTGGATATGGTATTCCAAAAGATGCAAAAGAAATTTTATCTTATTTAAATTCAGAAAATTTTTACATAATACAAGATAAGATGAAAAAAAATAAAAAAATAAATTTAAGTGAAAAATTTGGAAACATAAAAAATGATTTTAAAATAACTTTGTGTTATGAAACTGAATTTGATTTTTACCAAAAAAATGATTACATATTATCAGATATTAAAATTAAAAATATATCTGATGACGGAGTTAATCTTACTAGAAAAATCGAAATTGAATTAGACACAAAAAATGAAATTGAACTTTATTCTAATAATGATATAGAAAAAAAATATACTTTAATTTTTGAAAAATTATAAACATAGTTGGAGGAAAAATGAAAGACAACATTGCTTTAGGAATAATTAAAGTTCTTATCGGAGGTATACTTTGGGGTATATCCGGTGTATGTGGTGGTTACCTTTTTATGTATAGAGGTTTTAATGCAAACTTATTAGTTCCTTTTAGACTTTTATCTTCAAGTGCTATCATTTTAATATACTTATATATAAACGATAGGAAAAATTTATTTAAAATATGGAGAAATAAAAAAGATGCTATAGGTATACTTATCTTTTCTATTTTCGGTATGCTTATGTGTCAGTATACTTATTATAAAACTATAGAATATTCAAATCCTTCTATAGCAACTGTTTTACAATACACTGGACCAGCACTTATACTTATATATGCTTGTATGTCAGAAAAGAGAATACCTAAAAAATATGAATTAATTGCTTTAATTTTTTCTGCAATAGGAGTTTTTATTTTAGCAACTCACGGAAATGTAAATACTTTGCAAATAAAATTAATAGCACTATTTTGGGGAATGTTTTCTGCATTAACTCTTGCCATATACACTATACAACCTGTAAGGTTGTTAAAAAAATATGGATCTACATACGTATTAGCTTGGGGAATGTTAATAGGAGGTATAGTTTTAAGTTTTATAACTAATCCTATAAAAAACAATACTGGTATATACGATTTAATGACTTTTATTATGTTTTTTACAATAGTTATTTTTGGAACTGTCATTTCATTTTCTCTCTATCTTAGTGGAGTTAGTACTATAGGTGCTACAAAAGCAAGTATCATAGCTTGTATAGAGCCTGTATCTGCTGCTTTCTTTTCTACAATATTTTTAAAAACTCCTTTTAGTTTTTTAGATTTTATAGGATTTATACTTGTTATTTCAACAGTTATTATAGTAAGTTATTTTGGAAAAAAACATGTTTAAGTTTTGGAGGAAAACATGTCATTATTACAAGTAAATAATTTATTCATGGACTATTCATCTAACGTGATTTTAAAAGATGTTAATTTTACGGTTAATGAAAAAGATAAAATAGGAATAATAGGATTAAATGGAGCTGGAAAATCTACACTTATAAAAATAATTATAGGAGAAGAATTTTCAACAACAAATCCAGAAAATAATAAATATGGAACAATATCTAAAAAAAATAATTTAAGAATAGGATACTTATCTCAAAATCCTAACTTAAATATGAAAAATATTGTTTTTGAAGAATTAATGGATATTTTTTCTGAGATAAAAGAGGATCACAAAAAGATTAATGAATTAAATATTAAGCTATCTGTCGAAACAGAAAATTATGAAAAGCTTTTGGAAGAACTTGGTGAGGTTGTTGAAAGGTATGAAAGGAACGAAGGCTATTCGATAGAATATAAAGTTAAACAAGTATTAAATAGTTTAAATTTAGATGAAAGCATTTGGAACTTAGAAATTTCTAAATTATCTGGCGGACAACTTTCGAGGCTAGCTCTTGGAAAAATTTTGTTGGAAGAACCAGAGCTTTTAATACTCGATGAGCCAACTAACCATCTTGATCTTTCATCGATAGAGTGGCTAGAAAAATTTTTAAAAGATTATCGTGGTGCATTGATTTTAATATCTCACGATAAATATTTTTTAGATAATGTTTGTAATAGAATTTTTGATTTGGAATCTAAAACTATAAAATCTTACGTTGGAAATTATACTGATTTTGTTATACAAAAAGACGCCTACCTAAGCGGAGCTTTAAAGTCTTACGAAAAAGAACAAGAAAAAATTAAAAAAATGGAAGAATTTATAAGAAGATATAAGGCGGGAGTAAAATCAAAGCAAGCTAGAGGTAGAGAAAAAATTTTATCAAGAATGGAAAAATTAGAAAATCCTATCATAACTACAAAAAAAATAAAATTAAAATTTGAATCAAAAATTAATAGCGTAGATTTAGTTTTAAATATTTCTAATTTAACAAAAAAATTTAAAGATAAAACTTTATTTGAAAATATAAATATGAAAATTTATCGTGGTGATAGGATAGGAATAATAGGTAAAAATGGAACAGGAAAATCTACATTGTTAAAAATGATAAACAATTTAGATAAGGACTATCAAGGAAATATTTCCATCGGAGATAAAGTCAGCATAGGTTATTACGATCAGACTCATAAAGGTTTAGGTGAAAATAATAATATTCTCGAAGAAATAATGTATGATTTTAAAATGAGTGAAGAGGAAGCTAGAAATATTTGTGGAGCGTTTTTATTCAAAGAAGATGATGTTTTTAAAAAAATATCTGCTTTAAGCGGTGGAGAAAAAGCAAGAGTTGCATTTATAAAAATCATGCTTGCTAAACCAAACTTTATAATACTCGATGAGCCGACTAACCACTTGGATATATACTCTCGTGAAATTCTTGAAGAAGCTCTTGAAAATTATGATGGAACTATTCTTACAGTTTCTCACGACAGAAATTTTTTAGATACAACAGTAAATAAAATTTACGAACTTGATAGAAATGGAATAAAAATTTTTGATGGAGACTATGAATCTTATGCAGCCGAAAAAGAAAAAATTAAATTAAAAAATGATTTATCAATTCAAAATCACGAACAGAGCAAAAAAAATAGAAATAGAATTTCTATTTTAGAAAAGAAAATTATCGAAGCTGAAAAAAAATTAAACGATTTAGAAAAAATTAAAGAAGAAAAAAATAATTTTTACAATCTTGCCGGCAAAGAAAACGACATAGATAAGATGTTAGAAATTTCTGCCGAAATAGAAGAGATCGATAAAAAAATAGAAGAAAAAATTTATGAATGGGAAAATTTTGAAAATGAATTAAAATCTTTGAAAGGGGAATAAAATGAAACTTGGTGTGTTAGGTTTTGGCAATATGGCCAGTAGTATAATTATAGGTAATAAAGATAAATTTGATTCAGAAAATCTAAATCTGTATATACTGGATAAAAATTTTGAAAAAGAGGCAAAATCAAAATTAAATTACAACGAATGTGAATCTAATGTTGAAGTAGTGAAAAATAGTGATATAGTATTGCTAGGATTAAAACCTCAATATCTTT
>JAEWEF010000077.1 GCA_023389595.1 Fusobacteriota bacterium | reverse complement strand
ATTGCTAATAATTTTGTGTTTGTATTGTTAGTATCTTTAAGAGCTTTTTTGGCATAACGCATCATTTCTTTTCCACCGCTTGCATGTATTGTTATGAAATCTACATTAAATTTAGATAATCCTTTTATTGCTCCATAAACTGTGTTTGGTATGTCGTGTAATTTTAGATCTAAAAATATTTTATGCCCCATGTTAGAAATCATTTCTATAACTTTGGGTCCATTTTGTAAGTATAATTCCATACCAACTTTTACAAAAAGTTTTTCGTCGCCAAATTTATCCAAAAAAGTTTTTACGTCCTCTATAGTTGGAAAATCAAGTGCAATTATTACTTCTTTCATTTTTTCTCCTTTATTATAACCTTTCAACTTTCAATGTCATTGAATCTAAAACATCTACTATTGCCTTTGCAGTATCAAGAGATGTCAAGCACACTATACCTTGTTCTATTGCCCTTCTTCTGATTTTGAATCCGTCTCTTTCCTTTTCGTTACTTCCTCTTTTTTTATTAATTGTGTTTATTACCAAGTCTATAGTTTTATTTTCTATCACATCTAAAACTGAAAAATCAGATTTACCAATTTTTCCGACAGCAATACTTTCAAGTCCATTTTCTTTAAAGAATTTAGAAGTTCCTTCAGTGGCGTAAATGTTGTATCCTATATCCGATAATCTCTTAGCAATTTCTAACGCCTCTTTTTTATTTTTGTCGTCTATCGTAAATAGTGCATTACCTTCAGTTTTTATATTCATCCCCGAAGCAACAAATCCTTTATACAAAGCCTTTTCTAAAGTTTTATCTTTTCCTATTACTTCTCCTGTTGATTTCATTTCAGGTCCAAGTGCTATCTCTATATCTTTTAATTTTTGAAAACTGAACACAGGAACTTTTACTGCTATTATATCTTCAAACTTATAAAGTCCGACTTCAGATATGTCTTTAAGTTTTGCTCCGGCTGCACATTGCATAGCAAGATTTGCCATATTGATATTTGTTATCTTACTTATAAATGGTACCGTTCTCGACGCTCTAGGATTAACTTCAATAACATAAACTACTCCTTCGCTTATAACATATTGTATATTAAAAAGTCCTTTGACATTAAGTCCAACTGCCAATTTTTTAGTGTATTCGACTATAGTTTCTATTTCTTTTTCTGATAAATTTTGTGGAGGATATACAGCAACTGAATCTCCAGAGTGCACTCCAGACCTCTCTATATGTTCCATTATTCCTGGAATTAAAACATCTTTTCCGTCACTTATTCCGTCAACTTCTACTTCTTTACCTATTAGATACTTATCTATAAGAACAGGATATTCAGGATTAACTTTTACAGCATTTTGCATATATTCTTTTAACTCATCGTCGTTGTAAACTATTTCCATAGCTCTTCCACCAAGCACATAAGAAGGTCTAACCAAAACAGGATAATTTATCTCTCTAGCATTTTTTAACGCAGTTTCCACATCAAACGCAGTTTTACCCGGAGCCTGAGGTATGTCAAGCTTTTTAAGTAATTGCTCGAATAGTTCTCTGTTTTCAGCCACATCTATATTTTCGACAGAAGTTCCTATAATGTTCACTCCAATTTCTTTAAGTTTATTCGCTAAATTTATAGCAGTTTGTCCACCAAATTGCACGACAACACCTTCAGGTTTTTCGTGGTCTATTATTGCCGCTACATCTTCAAATGTTAAAGGTTCGAAATATAGTTTATCGGATATGCTGTAATCTGTTGACACAGTTTCAGGATTATTATTTATTATAATAGCTTCATATCCCATTTTTTTAGCAGATAAAACGGCATGTACTGTTGCATAGTCAAATTCAACTCCCTGTCCTATTCTTATTGGTCCTGATCCCAAAACTATAATTTTCTTCTTATCTCCAACTTTTGATTCGTTTTCTTTTTCGTATGTAGAATAGTAGTATGGAATTACAGAATCGTATTTGGCGGCACATGTATCAACTTTTTTGAAAACTGGCTTTATACCATTTTTTCTTCTCAAATTAAATATGTAATCCTCATCCTTATTCCATCTGTGTGCTATAATCTTATCCGAAAAACCATAGTTTTTTGCGTGATGTAAAAGATCTAAATTTCCAATATTTTCTTTTAATTCATGTTCTATTTCTATAATGTGTTTAAATTTATTTAGGAAAAATTTATCTATTTTTGTAACTTCATTTAATTCATCTACAGATATTCCTCTTCTTAATGCTTCGCCTATAAAGAATAGTCTCTCGTCTCCTGCACGACTAATTCTTTTCATTATTTTTTCTACGGAAAACTCTTGACCATTAGGAAGACCTAGATGATGAACTCCATATTCAAGTGATCTTATAGCTTTTAATAATGATTCTTCGAACGTTCTTCCTATTGCCATAACTTCTCCAGTAGCCTTCATTTGAGTTCCAAGATATCTATCTCCCTTATCAAACTTATCAAAAGGAAATCTTGGTACTTTAGAAACTACATAATCGACAACCGGTTCGGCACCATTAAAAGCTATTCCAGTTACTGGATTGATTATTTCATCAAAGCCCATTCCAATAGCTATTTTAGCCGTAATTCTAGCTATAGGAAATCCTGTCGCCTTAGATGCAAGCGCTGAAGAACGAGATACTCTAGGATTGACTTCTATGATATAGTACTTGCCTGTTTTAGAATCTAGTGCTATTTGTACATTACATCCACCTTCTATTTTTAGTGCGTTGATTATCTTTAAAGATACTTTTCTCATCAGGTCGCATTCTTCACTTGTAAGAGTTTGAGTTGGAGCAACAACAACAGAGTCTCCAGTGTGTATCCCAACCGGATCTATATTTTCCATATTACAAACTACTATAGAAACATCGTTACAATCTCTCATAACTTCGTATTCTATCTCCTTATAACCGTAAATAGATTGCTCTATCAAACACTGTTTTACAGGAGAGTGTATAAGTCCACTATTTACTATTTCTTTTAGTTCTGATTCATCTTTACAAAATCCTCCTCCAGTGCCTCCCATAGTAAAAGCTGGTCTAACTATAACTGGATATCCTATTTCATCTGCAAAAATTTTTGCCTCTTCAAAAGTATGTATTATAGCAGATGATGGAATAGGTTCTCCTATATCTTCCATAAGTTTTTTAAATAATTCCCTATCTTCAGCTTGCTTTATTGAATCTATTTTAGTTCCTAGCAACTCGATGTTATATTTATCAAGTATACCTTTTTCATATAATTCTACCGCCATATTTAGCCCTATCTGTCCTCCAAGAGTAGGTAATATTGCGTCCGGTTTTTCTTTTCTGATTATTTTTTCTAAAAATGATAATGTAATTGGTTCCATATAAACTACATCTGCTATTTCGTTATCTGTCATTATAGTTGCAGGATTAGAATTTACAAGTATTACTTTATATCCTTCTTCCCTAAGTGATATACAAGCCTGCGTTCCTGCGTAATCAAATTCAGCTGCTTGACCTATTATAATAGGCCCTGATCCTATAACTAAAATGCTTTTTATATCCGTTCTTTTTGACATCTTACCACTCCTATAAAATTTCTAAAGTTTTTATTAAAATTTCTTTTTTCATATCTATGCTAGTCAACATTTTTTCTATTTCTTTTTTATCAGAATTAATATCCAATATACATGCTTTTACAAGCCCTTTTTCTCTCATTTTATTTGCTATACTCCTTGTATCTATTCCTGAAATTCCAACAACATTTTTGTGTTTTAAAGTTGTATCAAGAGTGTATCCACCTCTTATATTCGATTCATCTTCACTTTCTTCTCTTAAAATAACACCTGTTAAATAGTATTCAGAGTTATCGAAATCCTCTTTCGATACTCCACAATTTCCTATAAGTGGATAAGTAAAATTTACTATCTTATTTATGTAATCTGATTTCTTCAAACTTTCTGCATACGCTGTCATAGTTGTGTCTACAACTATTTCTGCACAGATATTTGCTTTTTTACCAAATCCATACCCCTTATAAATAGTTCCGTCATCCAAAATTAAATAGCTGTCAATTTTTTTCATTTTTTTCTCCTTTAGTTAGTTATATTCTATTTTTTTCTATTAGATATTCTAAAATTGCCATTCGCATGTATCTACCATTTTTCACTTGTTCAAATATTTTTGATTTTTCACTTTCTACTAGATTGCTATCTATTTCTACATCTCTATTTACTGGAGCAGGATGCATAATTATGGAATTTTTTTTCATATTTAAATATTTATCGGCAGTCAACGCATAGTTTTTCCTATATTCATCTAAATTAAATACATATTCGTTTGCCGTATCATGTCTTTCATGTTGTATTCGAAGCAACATACAAATGTCTACATCACTTATAATATTCTCAAGTGTTTCTCCACATTTGCAATCACAATTTTTCCAAAATTCTGGAGCTATTAACGTTACTTCTGCTCCCAATCTTTCAAGGGCTTTTTTGTTGCTATTTGC
>JAEWEF010000067.1 GCA_023389595.1 Fusobacteriota bacterium | reverse complement strand
TCGATAACTGAATCTAATATTTTAAATGTAATAGAAAGAAACACTAAAAACGATAAAATATTGGAAGACGCTATAACTTTATATAAACTTCATTATCCTAAGGGAAGAAATTACAGCCATGTAAATTATATTTTAATGAAACATGGATATGATAAAAGAAATACATCAAGTGGAAGATCTTTAATGCTTGAGGGATTTGAAGAAGTTAAAAACTATATGAATCATTTTGATGACGACGAAATAAAAAATATACTTTCTGTTGCTTCTCTTGTTAAAAGATCGATTGAAATACCTTATTCTAAATATAGTAACGATTATCTAAAAGAGGATATTAAAAACTATATTTTATCTAGACCTAAATATGAAGATAATAGTGTGAACGAAAAATATGATATGGCATTTTTAGAAAGATACTATAAAAATAATGAAGATAGCAAGGAAGAGATAAAGGCGTTGCTTACTAGTTATTATAAAAGAATTGGCGATAACTCAAAGTTAAACGAATTGGAAAATGTTAAAACTGTTGATACGAGCAGATATAAAAAGGATAATATATCTACGTATAAACAAATGCTTTCAAAAGAAACTAATTTTAACAATAAGGCTATGCTTTATTATAAAATAGGAAGAGAGTACGCTAAAAACGGAAATAAAATTCAGGCGAGAAAATATTTGACCATAGTTGTGCAACAATTTAAAAACACTCAGTGGGAAAAAGAAAGTAAAAAGCTACTAGATAGTTTAAAATAGAATTTTAAGGAGAAATTGATAGTTATGGAGAAATACTTTGACAAAATTAAAAAAGAACCGTTACTAGTTGAAAGATGGGAAAAAATTGAAAAACTAAAAGAGGCTGGAATAAAACCTTTTGGAGATAAGTTTGATAAAGAAATGATGATAGGGGAAGTTCTTTCTTTTAGCCCGGAAGAAAACAAAAAAATAAAAACTGCTGGAAGAATAATGTCTTTGAGAGGTAAAGGAAAAGTTTTCTTTGCACATATAGAGGACCAAAGTGGAAAAATACAAATTTATATCAAAAAAGATGAACTTGACGAAGAAGTTTTTAATAATCTTGTTAAAATGCTTAACGTTGGAGATATAATAGGTGTAGAGGGAGAATTATTTTTGACTCATACGGAAGAGCTTACTATAAGAGTGAAAGATATTGCTCTTCTTACTAAAAATGTTAGAAGTTTACCTGAAAAATATCATGGACTTACTGACGTTGAAATTAGATACAGAAAAAGATATCTTGACCTTATTATGAATAAGGAAGTTAGAGATACATTTATAAAAAGAACGCAAATAATAAAAATAGTTAGAAAATATCTTGATGATAGAGGATTTTTAGAAGTTGAGACTCCTATGATGCATCAAATTTTAGGAGGGGCTGCAGCTAGACCTTTTGTTACTCACCACAATGCACTTGACCTAGATTTGTATTTGAGAATAGCTCCAGAACTATATCTTAAAAAATTGATAGTTGGTGGTTTCGAAAGAGTGTATGAACTTAATAGAAATTTCAGAAATGAAGGAATTTCTACAAGGCACAATCCAGAATTTACAATGATAGAATTGTACCAATCTCACGCAGATTTTAATGATATGATGGATTTAACTGAGGGAGTGTTCCAAGAAGTTTGTAAACAAGTAAATGGTACTTTACAAATAAATTTTGATGGAGCAGATTTGGATCTTTCTAAATTCAATAGAGTGCATATGGTTGACATGATAAAAGAGGTTACAGGAGTAGATTTTTGGCAAGAGATGACTTTTGAAGAAGCTAAAAAAATTGCCAAAGAACATCATGTCGAAGTTGCAGATCATATGAACGACATAGGGCATATCATAAATGAATTTTTTGAACAAAAATGTGAAGAACTTGTAATACAACCTACATTTATCTACGGACATCCAGTTGCAATTTCTCCTCTTGCAAAAAGAAATGAAAAAGATGGAAGATTTACAGACAGATTTGAGTTATTTATTAATAGAAGAGAATATGCAAATGCTTTTTCAGAATTAAACGATCCTGCAGATCAAAGAGGAAGATTCGAGGCACAGGTTGAAGAGGCGATGCGTGGAAATGATGAAGCAACACCTGTAATAGATGAAGATTTCGTAGAGGCACTTGAATACGGACTTCCACCTACAGGAGGACTAGGAATAGGAATAGATAGACTTGTAATGCTTATGACTAATTCAGTTTCTATAAGAGACGTAATTTTATTCCCTCAAATGAAACCGAGAGATTAAAAATAAAATGGAGCGTAAGCTCCATTTTTTATTTTTGTTTTTTAAATTTTAATTTAATTTTATTTATTTTCTTTAATAACTTTTAATGATTTCATTATAAATAAAACTGTAAATAAAGCTGCTGCAGCAAATCCTATAGGATATCCTATAGAAGTTGAAAGTTTGAATCCTTCAGGAGCAATCAATATATATGTAACACAAACTGTACTCATAAATATCGCAGGAATTACAGTTATTAATGAATAAATAGGTTTGTGATATTTAACAAGATATACAGAGCAAGCCCATAGAGCTATCATAGCTAGAGTTTGGTTAGACCAAGAGAAATATCTCCATACGACTTGATAATCTATTTTACTTATTAAATAACCAACGCCTAGTAAAATAGCAGATAGAGTTAATCTGATTTTCACATTAGATTGATCTAGTTTAAACCAGTCTGCAATAGTAAGTCTTGCAGACCTAAAAGCAGTGTCTCCTGAAGTTATAGGGCAGGCGATAACTCCTATCATAGCAAGTGCTCCACCTATAGGTCCTAATAAAGTCATAGACATTTCGTAAACGACTGCTGAGTTTCCTCCACCTTTTTCTAAAAGATTTATTAATCCACCGTCTGTTGTATAATAGAAAGCTATACCAGCACTTGCCCATATAAGTGCGATGATTCCTTCCGCAACCATAGCACCATAGAATATTCTTCTTCCTTCTTTTTCGTGAGTAAGAGTTCTAGCTATCATTGGAGATTGAGTAGCATGGAATCCAGAAATGGCACCACAAGCAACAGTTATAAACATTAGTGGCCATATAGGTTTTCCTTGTGGGTGCAAGTTTTGTAGAGTTAGCTCCATCATAGGTCTAGTTCCGTTGTGTAAAAGAGTTGCAGCTCCAACACCAACAGCCATAAGTATTAAACATATACCGAATAATGGATATAGTTTTCCTATTATTTTATCTATAGGAAGCAGTGTAGCTAGGAAGTAGTAAATTAGTATTACGATAGTCCAGAATTTAATATTTAAGCTTTCTGGAGTTAGCAGTGCTATAAGTCCAGCTGGACCAACCATAAATACAACTCCTACCATAACTAGTAATATTACAGAAAAAACTCTCATTACTTGACGCATACCGTTACCTAGATATATACCAGTAACTTCAGATATACTAGCTCCGTCGTGACGCAGTGATAACATACCTGCTAGATAATCGTGTGTAGCTCCAGCAAATATAGTTCCAAGAACTATCCATAAATATACAGACGGCCCCCAGATTGCTCCAGATAATGCTCCGAATATTGGACCAAGACCGGCAATGTTAAGTAGTTGAATTAAAAATGCTCTCCATCCCTTTATAGGAATGTAATCTACTCCATCCGGATGAGCCATTGCAGGTGTGATTCTGTCGTCTGGTTTAAATATTTTTTCGACTATAGCCCCGTAGACTATATATCCGATAATAAGTGCTGCTAATGCAACTAAAAAGGTAATCATATTATCTCCTCCCATTTTAAAAACTTAAAACA
>JAEWEF010000003.1 GCA_023389595.1 Fusobacteriota bacterium | reverse complement strand
GTTTATAAGAAAGAAGTTATTGCCAAGAGAAATGAAATGATAGGAAAAGATCTTATCAAAAAAATAAATGAACTTGGAATTAAAAAAGTAAAAATTAGATCGCCTCTTACTTGTTCTTTAGAAAAAGGTGTATGTCAAAAATGTTATGGAATGGATCTATCCAACTACAAAGAGATATTACTTGGTGAGGCAGTTGGAGTAGTTGCTGCACAATCAATAGGAGAACCAGGAACGCAGCTTACAATGAGAACTTTCCACACTGGTGGAGTTGCCGGAACTACAACTGTTATAGATAACAAAAAATCTGAAAACAGTGGAAAAGTAGAATTTAGGGATATAGAAACATTAAAACTTGATAAAAAAGAAATAGTTGTTAGTCAAGGTGGAAAAATAATCGTTGGTGACAATGAATATGAAGTTGATCCAGGGTCAATAATTAAAGTAAAAGAAGGATCAACAATTAAAGAAGGAACAGTTCTGGTAAATTTTGATCCTCACCATATACCTATAATATCTGCTGCTGATGGAGTAGTAGAATATAAAGATTTAGTTCCAAAGAAAATAAGAGATGAAAAATATAATGTATATGAGTATTTGGTTGTAAAATCATTTGAAGATGGTGAAACATATCCTCGTGTAAACATTAAAAATGGCAAGGAAACAGCTGCGACATATACTATACCTTACGGAGCTTACATGATGGTAAGAGATGGAGCAAAAGTTAAGAAAGGAGATATTCTAGCTAAAATAATTAAAGTGGGAGAAGGAACAAAAGATATAACTGGTGGACTTCCAAGGGTACAAGAATTATTTGAAGCAAGAAATCCTAAAGGAAAAGCAATATTATCAGAAATAGATGGTAAAGTAGAAATTTCTCCTAAGAAGAAAAAACAACAAAGGGCAGTTATAGTAAGATCATTAAAGGATCCTGATGACTTCAGAGAATATTTAGTTCCTATGGGAGAACGTTTAGTAGTTACCGATGGTCTTAAGGTTAAAGCAGGAGATAAAATAACAGAGGGGGCAATTTCACCTACGGATATATTAAATATTAAAGGTGTTGTAGCGGCTGAGCAATTTATATTAGAATCTGTGCAACAAGTATATAGAGATCAAGATGTTGCCGTTAATGATAAGCATATAGAAATTATAGTAAAACAAATGTTTAAAAAAGCTAGAGTTATAGATTCTGGATCTTCGTTATTCTTAGAAGACGAAATAATTGAAAAGAGAATAATAGATTTAGAAAACAAAAAACTTATAGCCGAGGGTAAAAAACCAATTAAATACGAACCTATTATACAAGGAATAACTAAGGCAGCAGTAAGTACAGAAAGTTTCATTTCTGCTGCATCATTCCAAGAAACTACAAAAGTACTTTCAAATGCTGCTATCGAAGGAAAAATAGATTATCTTGAAGGACTAAAAGAAAATGTAATAATAGGTAAAAAAATACCTGCTGGAACAGGATTTAACAAATATAAGGCTATAGGTGTCAAACATTTGAAATAATGTACGGGCGTTATTAAACGCCCTTGCATAAATTCAGGAGGCAACATGAGGAGTATGACCGGGTACGCTAGGATTTCTTATGAGGATGATATTTTTAGATCAAATTTAGAAATTAAAAGTGTTAATAATAAAAATCTAGCGTTAAAAATAAAAATGCCATATAATTTAAATTTTTTAGAAAATAATATAAGACTAAAAGTTTCAGAATATGTAACAAGAGGTTCTGTAGATTTAAGAATAGACTTCATTGATAAAAGAGAAAGTTACAAACAGATAAATTATGACAAGGCACTTGCAATCAGTGGCATGTCATTATTAAATGAAATAGAAAAATCGTTTGACGAAAAATTTACTAGTAAACTTGATATTTTAATCAAAAATTTTTCTGTAATACAAAAAGAAGAAAATGAAATTGATGAAGATGAATACAAAATTTTTATAGAAAAAAAATTGGATGAATTATTGACAAAATTTTTAGAAACTAAAAATCAAGAAGGAGAAAGGTTAAGACCATACTTTATAGATCAACTTGACAAATTAAAAATTAATATTGAAAAAATTAAAGAATTTAAGACTCTTGTTGTAGAAAAACATAAAAATAAACTTTTAGAAAATATCAATAAAATTGAATTTAATATAAGAATTTCTGAGGAGGATATATTAAAAGAAGTTTTAATATATAGTGATAGAGTTGATATTTCTGAAGAAATTTCAAGATTTGAAAGTCATTTAGATCAACTTTACTCTGAAATGAATTCTAAAGAAAATGTAATAGGAAAAAAAATAGATTTTATAATTCAAGAAGCGTTTAGAGAGTTAAATACTATGGGTGTAAAATCCAATATGTACGAAATATCAAAAATTGTAGTTGATAGTAAGAATGAACTCGAAAAAATAAGAGAACAAATTATGAATATTGAATAGGAGCAAGAAATGTCTAAAGGTAGACTATATGTAGTTTCAGGTCCAAGTGGAGCAGGGAAATCAACAGTTTGTAAAATAGTGAGAGAAACTTTAGGAATAAATCTTTCTATCTCTGCTACTAGTAGAAAACCTAGAGTTGGAGAAATAGATGGTGTTGATTATTATTTTTTAACTGTTGAGGAATTTAAAAAGAATATAGAAGAAAATCAATTTGTAGAATATGCAAATGTACATGGAAATTATTATGGAACTTTAAAGTCGGAAGTTGAGAACAGAATTTCTAGAGGAGAAAAAGTTATTTTGGAAATTGATGTTCAAGGTGGACTGCAAGTAAAAAAGATATATCCTGATGCAAAACTTATATTTTTTAAAACTCCTAATGTGGAAATTCTTGAACACAGACTGAGAAATAGAAATACCGATAAAGAAGACACGATAGCACTTCGATTAAAAAATTCTATCGACGAACTTTCTTATGAAAAATATTATGATTGCACGATAGTAAATCATACTATAGAGCAGGCTTGTAACGACCTTATAAATATAATAAATGGTAAAGGAGAATAAAGATGAAAAATGATATTACATACGACTCATTACTAGAAAAAATACCTAACAAATATATTCTTACCATAGTTTCGGGGGCAAGATCTAGAGAAATAGCTAAAGATAGAGCTGAAAAAGCAAAATTAGAAACTGTTACATTAAAAAGTGGAAGAAAAACAACTGATATGCAAAAAGTTTTTAAAGAAATATTGGAAGGCAAGATAGACTATGAAGATAAATAAAAAAAATATATTTATAATAATATTTTCTTTATTTTTATTCATTTCTTGTTCTGAAAAACAATTAGAAAAAATAGAAGATTCAAGATTTGCTTTTGGAACATATATCAAAATAATGATATATGAAAATGACACTTCAAAAGCAAAACGAGCTATTGATAAAGCGTTCGATGAAATGCAAAGAATAGACGAAAAATATAACAGTAAAAATCCTAAAAGTGACATATACGCTTTAAATAACGGAATTAAGAATAGTATAATTTTAGATGATGAAGGAAAATATTTATTTGAAGAGTTATCTAAAATATATGAGTTAAGCGGACACAAATACGATATAACCATAGCACCATTAATGGATCTTTGGGGATTTGTAGATGAAAAAATAGATTTACCCAATCTAAAAGTTCCCACTCAAAAAGAAATAGATTACGTAAAAAGAAATATAGATTATTCTCTCGTAAAAATTGAAGGAGATAAACTCTATTATGAAAAACCAGTAAAAGAAATAGATACTGGATCTTTTATCAAGGGTTATGCAATAGAGAGAGCGAAAAAAGTAATAGAAGATGAAGGGATAAAACATGCTTTAATAACTGCAATTTCAAGCATAGATAGCATAGGAACTAAACCTAATGGAAATGCTTGGGTTATAGGAGTAGAAGATCCGGATGACAACAGCAAAATTTTTGGAACCATAAAACTTGATGGTAAATCTATGGGAGTTTCTGGAGATTATCAAACTTATGTAGAAATTGACGGAGAAAAATATCATCATATACTTGATTTAGAAACTGGATTTCCTATCAAAGATAAAAAAATGGTAGTAGTTATATGTGATGGAGCATTTAAAGCAGATATGTATTCAACTTGTTTTTTTCTTATGGATATAGATAAAGTTTTAGAATATGTAGAAAAAAATAATGACCTAGAAGTTTTGATAGTGGATGGTAAAAATAACATTCATAAAAGTTCAGGTTTTAAAATTGATGATCCAAAGCAAAACAAATAATACTTGATAAATTTTTAAAAAAAACTTATAATTATAAAGTTAGAAAAAAAATAATATGGAGGATTAAAATGAATTTAATGGAACAAGCATTAATTTTTGGTGTTATAAGTGGATTCATATCTCTAATAGCAGCTTTTTATTATGCTAAAAGAGTACAATCTTACGAAATTAATATACCAAAAGTAGAAGAGATTACAGGGGCTATAAGAGAGGGAGCTATGGCTTTCTTAACTGCTGAGTACAAAATTCTTATATGGTTCGTAATTTTAGTTGCAGTAGCTTTAGGTATATTTATTAATCCTATTACAGCAATATCATTTGTATTAGGAGCTATAACATCTGCCATTGCTGGTAATGTAGGGATGAGAATTGCTACAAAAGCAAACGGAAGAACAGCTATAGCTGCAAAAGAAGGTGGACTTGCTAAAGCGTTGAATGTTGCTTTCTCTGGTGGAGCAGTTATGGGGCTTACTGTTGTTGGACTAGGAATGATAATGCTTTCTGCAATATTACTTTTCATGAATTATGTTGGTATTAATTTTGAAAATGTTACAGGATTTGGAATGGGGGCATCATCTATAGCTCTTTTTGCAAGAGTTGGAGGAGGAATATATACAAAAGCAGCCGATGTCGGGGCTGACCTTGTTGGTAAAGTAGAAGCAGGAATACCTGAAGATGACCCTAGAAACCCAGCTACAATAGCTGATAACGTTGGAGATAATGTTGGTGACGTTGCAGGAATGGGAGCAGATTTATTCGAATCATATGTTGGGTCTATAATAGCAACTATAACACTTGCTTTACTTATGGATAGTGCAGATAAATTTTCTTATGCTGTTGCACCAATATTTATTTCTGGATTAGGTATTTTTGCATCAATAATAGCTACATTAACTGTTAAAACTAACGACGCAAATAAAGTACACAGCAAATTAGAGGGTGGAACAATAATAGCTGGAATACTTACTATAATTGCTTCATTTGGAGTTATTAAATACCTTTCTTTACCTACTGGAGTATTTTATGCAATATGTGCTGGATTAGTTGCTGGTATATTAATAGCTTATTTCACTGGAATGTATACAGACACTGGAAGAAAAGCTGTAAACAGAGTTTCTGATGCTGCTGGAACTGGTGCAGCAACAGCTATAATAGAAGGGTTAGCAGTTGGGATGGAATCTACAGTTGCTCCATTAATAATAATAGCTGCAGCTATAATGATTTCTTTCAAAACAGCAGGGTTATATGGTATAGCTATAGCAGCAGTTGGTATGCTTGCAACTACAGGAATGGTCGTTGCAGTTGACGCTTACGGACCAGTTGCTGACAACGCTGGAGGTATAGCAGAAATGTCTGAACTTCCACATGAAGTAAGGGAAACTACTGATAAACTAGATGCTGTTGGTAACTCTACAGCGGCAGTTGGAAAAGGATTTGCGATAGGTTCTGCAGCTTTAACAGCTTTATCTCTATTTGCTGCGTATAAAGAAGCAGTAAATAAATTAACAGCAGAACATTTAGTAATAGATATTACTGAGCCTGAAGTTATAGCAGGATTATTTATAGGTGGAATGCTAACTTTCTTATTCTCAGCATTAACTATGACAGCGGTTGGTAAAGCGGCTATAGAAATGGTAGAAGAAGTTAGAAGACAATTTAGAGAATTTCCAGGAATTATGGAAAGAACTCAAAAACCAGATTATAAGAGATGTGTTGCTATATCTACTCGTTCATCTTTAAAACAAATGGTATTACCAGGTGTTACTGCGGTTATAATACCTGTATTAGTTGGGTTATTCTCTGTAAAAGCTTTAGGAGGATTACTTGCAGGGTCTTTAGTGACTGGTGTTTTAATGGCTATAATGATGGCTAACTCTGGTGGAGCTTGGGATAATGGTAAAAAACAAATAGAAGCTGGATATAAAGGAGATTCTAAAGGATCAGAAAGACATAAAGCTGCTGTTGTTGGAGATACAGTAGGGGATCCGTTTAAGGATACATCTGGACCATCTCTAAATATTTTAATAAAATTAATGTCTATAGTTGCTCTAGTATTAGTACCACTATTTGTTAAATTTATGTAAAATAAAAGCACCTCATTTTTGAGGTGCTTTTTTATGAAAAATTATTTATAATTTTAAGAAATTTTTGATCCAGCAGTGATATTGTTATTTACAAATATAAGTTCTACATTGCCTTTGTCTTCTGTTGTAAGTAGCATACCCTGTGAAAGAATTCCTCTAAGTTTTACAGGTTTTAAATTTACTACTGCAAGTATTTTTTTACCTTGTAATTCATCGAGATTTTTATAATATTTTGCTATACCAGAGATAATTTGTCTTTCATTTTCTCCATCGAAAACTTTAAATTTAAGTAATTTATCTGCCCCTTCAACTTTTTCAACTTCTAAAATTTCTACAACTGATATATCAACTTTTGAAAAAGTATCAATTTCTATTTCACTTTTTTTAATCTCTTTTTTCTCTTTCTTAATTTCTTGTTTGATTTCTTTTTTTGTCACTTCTTTTTCTATTCTAGGGAAGATGGGTTTAGCTTCTCCAAGTTTGTGATTTTCCTTAAAAATATTCCAAGATTTTATGTTATCTATTTTCAGATCTTCAACATTTATATCAAATCCTAGTTGGTTTATCATTTTTTGTGCAGAGTCTGGCATAAAAGGATATATCATAAAAGCAATTTTATAAAGAGATTCCACAAGAATATTCATAACTGTTGCTAGCTCCTGTTTTTTATTCTCGTCTTTACATAATATCCAAGGTGTTGTTTCGTCTATATACTTATTCATTCTTGAAATAAATTTCCATATAATTTCAAGGGCTTTAGAATATTCAAACATGTACATAAATTCTTCGGCAGAAATTATTGTTTCGTCAAAAAGTGAAATTATTTCTTTGTCTAAATTAGAAAAGTCTCCACTTTTTTGAATTGTTGCATCGAAATATTTTTTATACATACCAAGAGTTCTATTTAATAAGTTACCAAGATCGTTAGCTAAATCCGAATTTATTCTATTTTCGATAGCATTTCTAGAATAATCTCCGTCAGATGCAAAGTTTGCTTCCCTCATCAAAAAATATCTCAGTGCGTCGACACCATATTTATTTATTTCAGCAACTGGATCGACAACATTATTTCT
>JAEWEF010000009.1 GCA_023389595.1 Fusobacteriota bacterium | reverse complement strand
TTGATGAAAATAATTCGTTTGATAATATGTCTGAAGATAATTTATTTGATAGATTACTTGGGAACTAATTAAAGGGATAAATATGCTTAGTTTAAATCAATTAGAAGTTGCTAATACTTTAGATGGACCTTTACTTGTAATAGCTGGAGCTGGCTCTGGAAAAACTATGTGTTTAGTTGAAAGAGTTTTTAATATACTTGTAAAAAAACATATTAGTCCAGACAGAATAATAATTACAACTTTTACAGAAAAAGCTGCTAAAGAATTAAAAATAAGAATAAATAAAAAAATTGAAAACGAGCATTATAAAATAGATATAAATAATATGTATATAGGAACTATGCATTCAATTTGGAAGAGATTTATAAGTGAAAATATTTCAAAATCAAGATTTATAAGTGGATTTTCACTTATGGAAGACGAGATAGAACAAAAATTTTTCATATATTCTAAATTGAAAGAAATTTCTAAAATAGATGGATATAATGATTATCTTGCATATTACAACTATCTTAGTAATAAAAAATCTATTGCAAAGGACTTAAGAGATAAATTTAATAGTATCAGCGAAAACGCCATAGATATTTCAAACATATCTTCAGATGACAATGTGATTCTATTTTTAAAAAAGGCGTACAGTTATTACGAACAATTATTAATCGATAATAATATAATGGATTTTGCTTATTTACAAGTAGAGTTTTTAAACATGCTAAAAAATAATGAAGAATTATTATCGGAATTAAATGAAAAAATAGACTACATAATGATAGACGAATATCAAGATAGTAATAGAATACAAGAAAAAATAATTTTTTTGTTATCTGGGTATAAAAAAAATATATGTGTTGTCGGAGACGAAGACCAAGCAATTTACAGATTCAGAGGGGCGACTGTAGAAAACATTTTAAATTTTGAAAAAAATATAGGTGTTGAATGTAAAAGAATATTTCTCAGTACAAATTATAGATCTAATCTAGGTATAGTTGACTTTTCAAAAAAATGGATAGAAAGTATAGATTGGTTAGGTAATAGATTTGAAAAAAGAAATATAGAGTCTGAGAATATTACCAATATGAATTCTGTTTATAAGATCATAGAAAATAGTAGCGATAAGAATGCAAAAATAATTGTTGATTTTATTAAACGATTAAAATATGAAGGAAAAATATCAAATTACAATCAGGTTGCAGTCCTATTTTCAAGTTTTAGAGACAGTTTTTCAAAAATTTTAGAAAGAGAATTTAACGAAAATGGAATACGAGTATATTCCCCAAGAGCTAAAAACTTTTTTAATAGAGAAGAAATAAAAATTACTTTCGGGATATTGTTAGCCTGTTTAAAAAAATACTACGATATTAAAAAAATACTCAACGATAAAAAGTATTTATCAGATTATGATAAATATTTATTAGATTGTCTAAATTTAGCAAGAAAAGAAGCTAAAAATGACAACAATTTATTAGAATATATAAAAGATAAAATAAATAATATAGAATTTAAAAATTTTAACGAATTATTTTACAGTCTATTCCAGTTTAATTTTTACTATGAAATTATGTCTAATAAAAATTTGGATATTGTAGATAATAGAAAAATTTATAATTTAGGGATACTTAGCAACATATTAAAAAAGTATGAAAATCACACAAACATAGTTTTAAATAATGATGAAATTATAACTTCCTTTATAAAATATTTTTTTGAAACATATTTGAAAGAGATAAAGGCACACGGTGTTTCGGAATTTGAAAAAAGCTCAAATGTTTCAGATGATAAGATACAATTCTTAACTATACACGAATCAAAAGGGCTTGAATTTCCAGTTGTAATCGTTTCATCACTTTATGAAAAGATAGTGCACGAAGAAGAAAAGATAGATAAGTTTAACGAATTAATAAAAGTGGAAGAGAAACTTAGTTTAAATGACAAGAAAACTTTTGATATGTATAGAAAATTTTATGTTGCGTTTACAAGGGCAAAAGATTTACTATTATTAGTCGGTGTCGATTCAAATATATCAGATAATTTTAGAAAAAATATACACGACATACCTAAACTTAATCAACAGGAGCTTTTAATCGAAAATTTAATTATCAGTAAAAATAACAAAGAAAATTTAACTGAAACTTTTTCATATACTCAGGATATACGTTTATATAAACATTGTCCACTTAAATATTTTTTTATCAGAAAAGCAAGATTTACATCGTATGAAACTAAAAGTGTAAATTTAGGAATAATAGCTCACAAAATTATAGAAAGCATTAACAGAAATTTTTATTTTTACGAGCAACAATATTTATCAAATTTATTTGAAGAAGAAATAAATAAAATAATAGATAGAATTACTAAATTACAAAAAATACAACTAAGCGAAGATGAATGTGAAAGAATAACTGAAATGGTATTTAGATATTTTAGTAGTGAGAGAGAATATTTTGGAGCTATCAAAAACATTGAAAGTTCGGAATATTTTATAACCGATGATTTTATATTGTATGGAGAAGTGGATTTAGTTAGAGAGTTTGAAGATAAGTACGAGTTGATAGATTTTAAGACGGGGAAATATAACGATGAAATGATGAATCACTATAAAGAACAACTGTCATTTTATAATGTACTATTAGAGAGTAAATTAGAAAAAAAGATAGAATCTTATTTGTACTATTTAGAAGAAAAAAACTCAAAAATTAAATTGGATATAAATGATGAAGATGTTGAAAAATATAAGTTGACTATTTATGAAGTAATTAAAAATATTAAGGAAGAAAAATTTGATGCCATAAATTATGAAAAACAAAAATGTGATTATTGTGAATTTGGTAGTTATTGTCATATCGGGAGGAATTAGATGAAAATTGCACATTGTTCAGATTTGCATTTAGGTAAAAAATTTGCTGGGACCAAAGAATTTTCACAAAAAAGATATGAAGATTTTTTTATTGCTTTTGATAAAATGGCAGACAAGGTAATAGAACTGAATACAGATGTTTTAATCATAGCTGGAGATTTATTTGATAAGAGAGAAATAGGAGCCGACACATTAAAAAGAACTGAAGAAATATTTAAAAAAATTATTTTTGATGAAAATAATAATAGACGTAACATAGATATATTAGTTATAGATGGTAATCATGATATAAGTTCTAGTCATAATGATTCGTGGATAAATTACTTAGAGCAAAAATCATATATAAAATATTCAAGATATAATAAAGAAGATATAAATAACTGCAAAGTTAGAATAAAAGATATAAATTTTTATTTGGTTGGCTATCACGGTTTTATGATAGATAGCGTTATGAAAAATTTAGTAGAACAATTAGATGCTCATGAAAAAAATATTGTTGTAGCACATACGGCAATATTTAATAATTTTAATTTGCCGGGACTAATTAACACTGAAACTGTTAATGAATTTAGAGATAGAGTTTTATATATGGCCGGAGGACACATACATTCTTATTCTAAATATCCGAAAGAGAATCCATTTTTTTTCGTTCCCGGATCACTTGAATTTACAAATGTATTAAATGAATCTTCGGATAATAAAGGTTTTTTATTTTTCAACACTGAATTAAATGATGTAAAATTTATAGAGGTTGAACATAGAAAACGATTAAGAACTAAAATTTTTAAATATGATATAAATATGAATTTAGAAGAAAAATTTTCAGAATTTTTATCAGAATATAAATTTTCTGGCAATGAAATGGTAATAGTACCAATAGAATGTGATTATAGCGACTATATAAATACTCAAAAATTAGAAGATATAGCTAATAATTTTAATATATTTAAATGTTATTTTGAGTTTAAGATGAAAGGATTAGACTACACTGTAACAAATTCTGATGATATAAATGTGTCTGACATGAGAAGTAGTATAGAAAAAAATATTATTGATGAATGGGATTTTTTAAAAAATAAGAGTGATTTTTCTAAAATATTAACTCAAATGAAAAAATTTCAATCGGACGATGACAGAGAATCTTTTTTTAGTGTATTCGATAAATTTTTAAACGATAATTTCATATGTGGTGAAAAAAATGAAAATTAATAGTATATATCTTGAAAATTACAGATCCCATAAACAAAGTAAATATATTTTTTCTGAAGGTATTAATTTAATACTTGGAAGAAATGGAAGAGGAAAAACTTCAATTTTGGAAGCCATAGGTTATGCATTGTTTAATATAGCCGGAAGAAATGGAAGCGATGTTGGTAAACCGTATATAAAAAAAGGTGAAAATAATTGTAAGGTAGAAATTGATTTTACGGCTGTGGATGGAAACAGATATATTGTAACAAGAATTGATGGAAAAAATAAAAGAGAACATAAAATAACTTGCTTAGACAATAATGAAGAATATACAGAAAATATAACTGATATTTTGTGTAAATTATGTGGATTAGATTTCAATTCTAAAGAAATGTTTGAAAATATTATAGTGGCAAAACAGAATGAATTTATAGAAATTTTTAAAAAAACGCCAAGTGAAAGAGCAAAGGTATTTGATAAAGTATTTGATACATATATATATAAGGATATGAGTGATGGATTTATAAAAGATATTAAAAATAATTATGAGGCGTTACTCACAAAAGAAAATTCAAAATATAACACTATTAATAGTTTTATCAAAGATGATGAAAAACTTAATAAAGAGCTGAAAAATTTTGAATCAAATTTATTAACTACTCAAGAAAATTTAAAATCAATAGATGACAAAAAGAATGCTGTTCAGTTGAATTTAAACTCATTGAATGAAACTAAAAGAAATATAGATATTTATACTGAAA
Source organism: Fusobacteriota bacterium (assembly GCA_023389595.1). Classification (GTDB taxonomy): domain Bacteria; phylum Fusobacteriota; class Fusobacteriia; order Fusobacteriales; family Fusobacteriaceae; genus Fusobacterium. The sequence continues at coordinate 19,086 of JAEWEF010000009.1, read as the reverse complement.
AATATAATTCAGAATTTTCGAATTTTACAGAGAAAAAAAGGACGGCAAAACAATATTTGAAAATTGCTCTAGAATCAAAAAAATCTGTTGCAATAGTTAGTGAAAATCATACAAAATATTTAGAATATCTTGAAAAAGAAAAAGAAATAAATAAACTGCAAAAAGAAATAACACTAAAGGAAGAAATAATAGAAAAAAATCAAAAAATTAAAGACGAAAATACTGAAATAGAAAAAAAATTGACAGAACTTAGAACTAAATTAAAATCCCTAGATGAAGAAAGCAAAATTAATTATGAACAGTCGCTAAATTTCTTAGAAAATATTGATAAAGAGAGATTAAATATTAATTATCTGCAAAAAAATATAGAAGATTATAAAAAAACTATTTCAGAAAGTAAAATTTATGAAAAATTGGAAAGATTAGAAGAATTAGATAGAGAAATAATACTTTTAAGCGAATTGAATAATCGTATGAAAAATGATATCGATTTTTTTGATATCGAAAAAATAAAAAAAGATATTTTTAATTTAGAAAATAAATTGAAAGAAATAGAGATTTTAGAATATGAGTTAAAAGAAAAAATAAAAGAAAAGAATATTTGTGAAGAGAGTTTAAGACTGATAAATAATCAGATGAAATATTTTTCTAACAGTATTTGTCCAATTTTTTCAGAGGAGTGTAAAAACATAGAGGGGAAAGATTTTGCTGCTTATTTTTTAAATGAAAAAAACAAATATAATGAAAGTTTAGAAAAAATAAATGGAGAAATAGAAAAATTAGAATTGCAAACTTCAGAAAAAGATAGCTTTATAAGTTTAAAAAACAAACTTATAAATGATATGCAAACAGCTGAGGAAAATACAAAAAAGATGAGTATAAATCTTGAAAAAATAAAAGATAAACAAGAAATCAAAAATGCTATAGACGAAATGATTGTTAACAATTTTAAAAATTTAGGCGTAGCATCTATAAAAGATTTAGAAAATATTATACTTAGTAATGAAAATAAGATAGAGAATTCTCCTATAAAAATACACATTAAAAATTTAAATGAAAAGTTAAAAATTATAAAAAATAATTTCAATAAAATAAATGAAATAAACCAAAATATATATTTTTTTAATTGTCATATAGAAGAAAATGTAAAAAAAATAGATGTGGATGGTGTAAAAAATATTGGAGAACTAAAAGAAAAACACAATTTTTTAAATGAGGACATACAAAAAATATCAGATTCTAGAAATCTTTATATAATGCACAAAAAAAGTTCTGAAGATTACAATGAAAATTTAGAGAATTTTATTTTAAAAATGAAAGAAAGAAAACATTCTAGAATTTCTCTTACTGAAATTGAAAGCAAATGGAATGAGTATAAAAAAAATTATGATGAAGATGTATTTAAAAATTTAACAAAGGAATTAGAAAATTTTAATTTACAAAGAGAATATATCTTAAAAGAAGAAGAAAATATAAAAACAAAAATTAACTATCAATTGAGAGAAATAGAAGAAAATAAGAAAAAAATATCAGAAAGATTAGATTCAGAAAAAAATATCAGAGAATTAGAAACAAAAATTAATTTTACAGACACACTACAAAAAAAATTAAGAAATATGGGATCACAAGTTGCATCTTACATGTTAATCAATATATGCAACATTGCCAGTTTAAATTTCAATAAAATAACTGGAAGAACAGAAAAAATTTCCTGGAATAATTCAGAAAAAAATAAGTACGAAATTTCACTTTTAGGAATGGACAAAGAAATATCTTTTAAAGATTTATCTGGGGGAGAACAAGTTTCTGTAGCAATTTCTATGAGATGTGCCATGAGTGATATGTTTACTAATTCCAGATTTATAATACTTGATGAACCTACAAACAATTTGGATACCGACAGAAAAAAAATGCTTGCTGAATATATAGGTGAATTATTAAATAATTTAGATCAAAGCATAATAGTAACTCACGATGATACTTTTATAGAAATGGCTTCAAATGTTATTGAACTATAGTTTGGAGATAAAATGAAAATTAATTATGATTTAAAAATGGAAGAAATAATAAAAAATATCAAGGAAGAAGGAACGAAAAAAAGACTTCTAATACATTCCTGTTGTGGACCGTGTAGCTCATCTGTTCTTGAATTTTTAAATGATTATTTCAAAATAGATATTTACTATTATAATCCTAACATAACTATTGATGAAGAATATCATCAAAGATTTGAAGAGCAAAAAGAAATGGTAGATAAAATGGGATACGATATAAAAATATACGAAGGTAAATATGATGTAAAAAAAGATTTTTTTGAAAAAATTAAAGGACACGAAAATGATCATGAAGGTGGAGCGAGATGTCAAATTTGTTACGACATTAGAATAAAAGAAACGGCTGAGCATGCTAAAAATTTAGGGTACGATTTTTTCTCTACGGTTCTTAGTATAAGCCCTATGAAAAATGTAAATTGGATAAATGAAATTGGAGAAAAATACGAGAAAATTTACGGAGTAAAATTTTTAAATGCTGATTTCAAGAAAAAAAATAGATATTTAAGATCTATCGAACTATCAAAAAAATACAATATGTACAGACAGGAATATTGTGGATGTATATATTCTAAAATAGAAAGAGAAAATAAAAAAGCGTCGGTGAGATAAAATGAAAAATTTTTCAGAAAAAATAGTTAGAAATGCTAATTTAGTGTTATTTGTTATATTGCTAATTTTTGTAATTAAAAATAAATATTTTATTTTAATTTCAATTTTTCCACTTTTAGCTTATTTTTCATCAAAGGGAATAGATATGTTTGAAGATAGCGTTTCCATCTACACTAGAATATTTTTTTGGGCTGTATCATGTATTTTTATTTTTTTGAAAATATACAAAAAAGATTTTTACTTTTTTAATCACACTAATTATCTAATAATTACAATTTCTATTTTTGTAGGAATTTGGGCAGGCGACTTAATAGCCAAATATATTTATACGAGAATTAGATTATTTATTAATAGATTAAATTATGAAAATAAAAAAGGTAATTATAAAATAGTTTCTATAGATAGAAACATTGAAAAATATTTAAAAAAACCAGGCAAAAAAGATATTGTCGCACATAACTATATAATTATAGAAAATGGTGCCGAAGAAATAAGAATGTTTTTAGATGGAGAAATTTATAATAAAGTACACGATAATAAGAGCATATCTTTAAATCTAAGAAAAGGAATTTTAGGAAATTATTTTGCTATTTATTTGGAGGAATAGGTATGATTAAAATTATAAAAAATGTCGAAGTATATAGTCCAGAATTTTTAGGAATTAATGATATATTGATAGTAAATGAAAAAATTATTAAAGTTTCTAAAGATATAAAATTAAAAGGAGTAGAATATGAAGAGATAGATTGTACTGGTAAAAAAGCTGTACCTGGATACATAGACCAACACGTCCACATAACTGGAGGAGGCGGAGAAGGAAGTTTTAAAACTAGAGTGCCAGAAGCCCCTTTATCAAAATTTATTGAGTCTGGAATAACAACTGTTGTAGGATTATTAGGTACAGATGGCACAACTAGAAGTGTAGAAAATTTACTTGCAAAAGCAAAAGGATTAAACGAGGAAGGAATAACAGCTTATATATTGACAGGGGCGTACGAATATCCTTCTCCAACACTTACTGGAAATATTAGAAAAGATATAACTTTTATTAAAGAAGTTATAGGAGTTAAAATTGCTATTTCAGATCATAGAGCAGTCCATATCGATGAGTCTATATTAGAAAACTTAGCCGCTGAAGTTAGAAATGGTGGAATGTTTTCTGGAAAATCTGGAATAGTTACTCTTCATATGGGTGATGGCAAAAAAAATTTAGATCAAGTTATAAATGTTGTTAATAATACAAATATACCAATAAAACATTTTATTCCAACTCATGTTAACAGAAAAAAAGAAGTTTTTGAGAGTGCAATTAAATTTTTAAAAATGGGAGGGGTTATAGATTTTACAACGTCTATTCCTGAAGATGATTATATAAGTTCTAGTAAGGGAGTAAATGTTATAAAAGAAATGGGACTGCCATTAGATAGAATAACATTTAGTTCGGACGGATTTGGAAGCTGGTCTGATTATGATGAAAGAGGAAATTTAATAAAAATAGGTTATTCTTCTCTACTTAGCAATCACAATGAAATAAAAAAATTAATTATAAATTATAAGTTCAGTTTATCGGAAGCTATACAATTTTTAACTATTAATCCAGCTAAAGAACTTTTTATATATCCGGATAAGGGAGCGATACTAGAGGGCAGCGATGCAGATATTTTATTGTTAGATGATGATTACGATATCTGCGATGTTTTTGCTAGAGGTAAACTTATGATGAAGAATAAAAAAATAATTGTAAAAGGAACTTACGAGGAATAATATGAAAAAAAATAAACGCGATATATTTGTACTTAAAATATTAATTGCAATACTTTTATATTTAATATTTATTTTTTGGTTTATAAAAATTTATAATAAAAATAATAACAATTTAGAAAATGAAAAAGACAATTCACAAATAGAATTGAAAGAAGAAAAAGAAAATAAAATTTTAACAGAAGAAAATGAAATAGAAAATTTGGGAATCGATAATAATATTTATAAATATGCAAAATCAAAGATAAATGTATACGAGAATGAAAAACTAGAAAAAATAATTTACTCTATAGATAAGGGAAGTAAAATTACAGTTTTAGAGATGGGGGAATTTTCTAAAATTGTAGAAAAAAATGATGTGAAAAGTGAAATCAAGTACAACTTATTAAAAATAAAATATAACGACGGTATTTCTGATAAAGAGGGTTGGATAAAAGAAGAATTTTTAGAAGATAGTTTAAAAAGTGTATTGCCAAAATCGTGGGGAGAGTTAGATTTTAATCATTATAAAAAGGCATCGTATATTAATAATCCTAAAGTAAAAGCAAAAGGCATATATGTTACGGCTAATACAATAGCTATTCCTAGTAGATTGGAAGAAATGATTAAAATAGCAAAAGAGAATAATATAAACACTTTTGTTATAGATGTAAAAGAAGATGTTGGAACATTATCTTTTGATATGCCTGAATATATAAAAAATATGAATCCAGGTGCTAACAATAAACCAAAGATTAAAAACATAAGAGAAATAATTTCTAAACTAAAAGAAAATAATATTTATTTGATAGCAAGAGTCGTTTCTTTTAAAGATCCAATCTATGCAAAAAATAATAAAAATAAATCTATAGTATATAAGAAAGATGGAACACAATTTTCAAATAAGGACGGATTAGCTTGGGTATCTCCATACGATAGAAATTTATGGAATTATAATGTAGAAGTATCTAAAGAAGCTGCTAGAGTTGGTTTTAATGAAATACAATTTGACTATGTTAGATTTCCTGCGTCAAATGGTGGTAAACTAGACAGTGAACTTGATTATAGAAATGAAAAAAATGAATCTAAAGTAAAAGCTATTCAAGAATATTTAAAATATGCTAAGGAAAATTTAGAGCCTTTAGGAGTTTATCTTTCTGTAGCTGTGTATGGACAAGTAGCTAGCTCAGATGATGATATGTCTCTAGGACAACATTACGAAACTATGTCAAATATAGTTGACTACATTTCTCCTATGGAATATCCTAGCCACTATGGATCTGGTGTATACGGATTAAAGGTTCCTGATGCCAATCCGTACAAGACTGTATATCACTCAACGAAAGATGCACTAAAAAGAAGTAAAAATATAGATGAAAGTGCATTGGTTAGACCTTGGATACAGGCATTTACAGCAAAATGGGTGAAAGGTCATATAAATTATGGACCTGATGAAATAAAAGAACAAGTGAAAGCTTTAAAAGATTTAGGAGTAGAAGAATATATATTATGGAGTCCAACTAACAGATATGACAGATATTTTTAGGAGAAATATGGATGGTATAATAATTTTAAATAAACATAAAAATATAACATCGTTTGGAATAATAAGAGAATTAAGAAAATTATTGGGAACAAAAAAAATAGGGCATTGCGGTACTCTTGATCCATTAGCGACAGGAGTTTTAATTGTTTGTGTTGGCAAGGCTACTAAACTTGTTTCTGAAATAGAAAAAACTACTAAGGGTTATGTAGTTGAAATGGAATTCGGATACGAAACGAATACTTATGATTCGGAAGGAGAAATAAATTATACTACCGATAAAAAAGTAGAGAAAAATGAACTAGAATCAGTTTTAAATAAATTTTTGGGAAAAATATATCAAGAACCTCCAATGTTTTCTGCAATTAAAGTTAATGGAGAAAAACTTTATAATTTAGCTAGAAAAGGGATAGAAATAGAAAGAAAAAAAAGGGAAGTACATGTATACGACTTAAAGATAATTGAATTTAATAAAAATATTTTAAAGCTTTATTGCAGAGTGTCAAAAGGTTTTTACGTAAGAAGTTTGGTAAAAGATATTGGTAGAGAACTAAATAATTATGCCACCATGATTAATCTTAATAGAATATCAGTTGGAGATAATTTTATAGAAAATTCTTATACATTGGATGAGATAAAAAGAAAATTTTTAAATGGCGACACATCTTTTATATCAAAAGTAGAAAATTATTTTAATTTTCAAAAAATTAATATAACTGAAAAAGATATAAAATTTTTTAGAAATGGTAATAAATTTAAATTCAATGAAGAATTGGAAGAAGGATTAAAAAGAGTTTATTATCAAGATGAGTTTTTAGGAATAGGTAAATTTGAAAATGGAATTCTATCCTCATATAAATATTTTTAATTAAAAAAGAGTGTAAAATGTTTACACTCTTTATTTTTATTATTAAGCTAATCTAACTCCTGCATTTCCAATTTTTAAGTCATAGATTTCTTCAATTTTTATTAATACAGCAGCTTTAGGTACTTTTCCTTTAGCCCATTCAACAGAGTCATCAAATATTTTTCCACTTTCGTGAACTTCTGCAGTTCCAACAAATCTGTAACCTAAAAGATTAGCCCAATCAACGAAAGCAATAGCTATTTTAGATCCTTCTTTAAGATTTTTATAAATTTCTTTACCAGTGTTTTCGTTAAATATTAAAGTGCTGTCATCAAATATACGTGCAGAACGTTTAGGACCTATATTAGGAACTCCATCAGCTCTTACAGTAGCAACATATCCAAGTTGAGTTTTTATCATTTCTTTCATTTCTTCTGTTAATTTAACCATAATATCACTCCTTATATTTATTAAAAGTAATTAATACTAATTTAATCAAGTATTTTCTATATTATAAATCATATATTAATTTTTTACAAATTTTTTTATATTTAAAAATAAATTTAATAGTTAATTGTTTTGATTAGATTCAACTAAGTCATAAAAATTAATTTGATCAAAATCCTCAAGTAAACTTTTTTGAGTTTTAGAAAGTTGAGATTTTATACTACACGATTTTCCTCTGTGTCTACAAATTGTATCACTATCAACACAAGACTGCAAAACAACATCGTCATCTATTATTTCTATTATATCTCTGAATGTTATTCTTTTTGGATTTCTAGCTAGAGAGTATCCTCCGTTGGAACCTCTATATATTTTTATTATACCAGCCTTTTCTAATTTTTTTATTATTCTTAAACAAAACAATCTAGGAATTTTTTCTTTTTCTGAAATTTCGCTGGATGAAATAACATCTCTATCCATATTTGCAGTAAGGTAATAAACTATCTGTAATGCATAGATAATTTCATTTTTAATTTTCATATAATCACCTCGTTACTTTTAATATTTTAACACATTTAAAAGTTTTAGTGAATATATAAATAAAAAATAAAAATATTTCGTCAAAAAAATTTAAATTTGATATATAAAAATAAAAATGATACAATGACATTAAAAATCGTAAGGAGGTTAATTATGTCAAAAAAAGCTATTCTAATAGTACATTTTGGGACTACACATTTGGATACTATGAAGTTAACTATAGACAATATAAATGAAAAGTTTAAAAATGAATTCAAAGATTATGATTTTTATGAAGCATATACATCAAGAATTATAATAAAGAGATTGAGAGAAAAAAATATATATAAATATACCCCACTTGAAATACTTTCCAAAATTGCATCAGAAGGATATGAAGAACTTTTGGTACAATCTACGCATATTATAGCTGGTATAGAATATGACAATCTTGTTGATGAAATTTATGAATATAAAGATAGATTCAAGAAGGTAAACATAGGGAAACCTCTTCTTTATCATCCGGAAGATTATAAAAAAGTAGTTAAAGCTCTGAGTGAAAATTTAATTACAAAAGATGAATATGCAAACATTTTTGCATGTCATGGTACTAATTCACCTATAGGGGCATCTTATGCTATGCTTGAATATATGTTTGATGAGGCTGGGTATCATAATGTGTATACTGTAAGCACAATGTCGTTTCCTAATATTGAAGATGTTATACCTAAAATAAAAAAAAGAAATATAAAATATATAACTTTAATGCCTTTTATGTTTGTTGCTGGTGAACATGCAAAAAAAGATATGGCTATTAAATTTAAAGAAAAATTTGAAGCCAATGGAATAAATGCAGATAAAATTTTGATTAAAGGTCTTGGTGAGTACGACATGATAAATGAAATTTTTGTCGCTCATTCAAAAGATGCCATCAATAATGAGGAATTTGATATAAAAGAATTTAAAAAAAGTTTTATTATTTAATTATAATTTTAATTTGTATTGACAATCTAAATATTTTAGATTATAATTATACTAATTAAAATTAAAATGAAAAGCCCTATCCTTTCTTTAAATAAAAAAGAGACTAACAAAATTAGTCTCTTTTTTTATTTAAAAATTTTTAAAAAAAAGTGATAATTGACTTAAAATATAGTATAATTTTATAGTATAAATTTCAAATATACTGGAGGAAAATTATGAAAATTGGAATTATAGGGGCAATGTCAGAAGAAATAAAAGAATTGAAATCTATAATGAAAAATATAAACGAAATAATCATAGGTGGATTACATTTTTTTGAAGGGGATCTACACGGGAAAAATGTAGTTTTAGTAGAATGCGGTATAGGAAAAGTTAATGCGGCTATAACTGCTACTTTACTAATTAATTTTTTCAAGATTTCACATATTATTTTTACTGGTGTAGCCGGTTCTTTAAATGAAAATATAGATATATTTGATATAGTAATAGGAACAGAATTAATAGAAACAGATTTTGATGTTAGTGGAGATGGAAAAGCTTTAGGTGTAATTCCTAGAATGAAAGAATCTTTTTTTAAACCCGACAAAAAATTATTTGATTTGGCGATAGAATCTGCTATAAATATTTTTGGAAAAGAAAAAGTTATATCTGGAAGAATAAGCACAAGAGATGAATTTGTAACAAAGGAAGAAAGAGTTAAATTTATTAGAGAAACTTTTAATGCAGAATGTACTGAAATGGAAGGAGCTGCAGTTGCACACACTTGTTACATATTTAATATACCTTTTGTAGTTATTAGATCTATTTCTGATAAATCTAATTCTGATAGTGCTATATCTTTTGAAAAATTTGTGAGTATAGCTGCTAAAAATTCAAAACTTGTTGTTGAAGAAATTTTAAAAAAAATATAGGAGATAAAATGAATATTGATAAACTTTTAGAAGAATTATATTCTTATTCAGCATTTAATATTAAATTAGGTTTAGATAATATAACAAAAATTTGTGAAAAAATGGGAAATCCACAAAATGAATACAAAATTATACATGTAGCTGGAACAAATGGTAAGGGCTCAACTTCTACTACTATAGAAAAAGTGCTTATAGAAGCTGGATATAGAGTTGGTAAATATACGTCACCACATATTTTGAAATTTAATGAAAGAATTTCATTTAATGGAGTTGATATATCTGATGAGGATATAGCAAAATATTATTACATGCTAAAAAATTTAATAGAAGAACACAATATCAAACCAACTTTTTTTGAATTAACAACCGCAATGATGTTTGCATATTTTAGAGATATGAAACCTGACTATGTAATTTTAGAAACTGGTATGGGTGGAAGATATGATGCCACTAATGTATGCAATTCTGAAATATCAATAATAACTAATGTAAGTTTGGATCATACTGAATATCTTGGTGATACGATATATAAAATTTCCAAAGAAAAAGCGGGAATAATAAAACCTAATTCATATGTAATTGTTGGTGATGATAATACCGAATTTTTGAAAGCGATATCAGAAAAAACAGAAAAATATATAAATATTTGTGAAAAATATAAGGATGTTAAATTTAATCTAAATTTTAATAACTTTATGACAGAAATTTTTGTTGATAATAAAAAATATGATTTTTCTCTTTTTGGAAATTATCAAGTCAAAAACTTTTTATGTGCTTATGAAGCTCTAAAGTATATAGGAATAGAAGAAAATATAATGAAAGAAGCTTTTAAAAAAGTAGTGTGGCAATGTAGATTTGAAGTATTTTCAAAAAATCCTTTAGTTATATTTGATGGGGCACATAATTCAGATGGTATAGATCAATTGTGTAGCATAATAAAAAGTAATTTTGATAAAGAAGAAGTGTGTATATTAGTTTCTATATTGAAAGATAAAGATGTAAGGGCAATGATATCTGAACTTAAGAATGTAACTAATAGTTTGATTGTAACATCTATACCTGACAACCCGAGAGGAAGTTCTGCAAAATATATATATGACTTAATAGATGATAAAAATGGAATAGATTGTGTTGAAGATCCGTTAGAGGCTTATAACTATATGAAAAGTAAAAATAAAAAAATAAATATTTGTTGTGGATCATTTTATATACTGATAAAACTAAAAGAGGTATTAAATGAAAAAAAATAGAAAACAAAAAAGGTCAAGAAAAAATAATATAAATACAATTTATAACATAGTATTATTAATTATAGTTAGTGTTTTTGCATACAAAATTTACGATAATGTTGACGATGTAAATAGACTGAGACATCAGGAGATAGCCAATAATACAAATGAGGTATTATCTGATATATCGATTAGAGATGAAGAGTTTTACAAAGATAATCCAGAATTAAAAAACACTTTTAAAAAAGAAGAAAAAGAAATTAAGCCAAAAGAAGAAAAAACAGAGAATAGTGAAAAATTAGAAACTAATTTAAAAGAAGAAAAAGTTGAAAATGTAGAGAAAGAAAACAAAATAGAAGAAACAACTAAAATAGATAACAAAATTGTGAGCACAAAAGAAAATAATACTCAAACATTAGATAAAAAAATTATAAAAGAAAACGACAAAAAAATAAATGAAAAGAAATTGTCTGAAGAAAAAAAAGTTTCTACTGAAAAAATTAATAAAAATAATGTAGAGAATAATAAAACATTAGATAATAAAGCTAAAAATAGTATCACTGAAAATTCTAAAAATGATACAAAGAAAGTTGTTAATTCAGAAATTAAAGAGGCAGATAAACCGAAAACTGAAAACGGTCAGAAACAAATTATAACTAAGAAAGAAGAAATTGAACCTATTACAAAAGAAAAGTTGAAGGAAGAAGAAAGAAAATATAAAAAACAAAATAAGATATATGAAGATGGAATAATTGAAATAGAAGGGAATTATATACCTGGACAGTTTTAGTAGGGAGGAATAATGAAAGTTCATACAACTGTTAGGGAAATAGTTGAAGAGTTAGAATTTGATATTTTAAATGAAGGTAATTTAGATACGAAAATAGATACGCCAAATTTATATCAGATAGGATATGAACTTACTGGTTTTTTTGAAAAAAATAGTGATGAATTAACTAAATATGTTCATGTTTGCGGAACAAGAGAAATAAATTATCTAAAGCTAGTTTGTAAGGAAAAGAGAGAAAAAATATTAGATGAGTATATGTCATTATCCTTTCCTGTTTTAGTTGTATCTAAATTGGCAGAAATATCTGACGAAATAATTGAATACGCTAAAAAATATAATAAAAGTATTATAAGAAGTAGTTTTAAAACTTCACAAACTATAAGAGAGTTAAAATTCTTTTTATCTAATAAATTAGCAGTTGAAGAAGTTTATGAGGAATATGTGTTGCTAGAAATACATGGAGTTGGAGTTTTGATTACTGGCCATAGAGATGCAAGAATAGGAGTTGCTATAGAACTTTTAGAAAGAGGACACAGAATGATAACGGATAAAAATGTCGTTATCAAAAGGCTAGGTGAAAACGACTTACTTGGTCTAAATAGAAGTAAGAGAGAGGAATCTTCAAAACATTTTTTTATAGAAAATGTAAAAGGTAAATATTTAGACATAACGGATTATTTTGGAGTAAAATCAACAAGAAAAAGTAAAAATATAAATATATTAATTTGTTTAGAAGAATGGGATAGCAAAAAATTTTATGACAGGCTTGGGCTAGATGTAGAATACGAAGAGTTTGTTGGAGAAAAAATTCAAAAATTAACTATACCAGTAAGAAAAGGAAGGAATTTAGCTATTATAATAGAAACTGCCGCTTTAAATTTCAGGCTAAAAAGGATGGGGTTAAATACTCCTGAATATTTTGTAAAACAGTCTCAAAAATTAATTAAAGAGAAGAAAGAAGGAAATTTGATGGGTCAAGATAATAAAATATTAGTTAGTAGGATTGTAGACGAATTTGAATTAAAAATTATACATGGTGAAGAAAAAACTAAACAAACTTACATAGAAACATCAAATGTATATAGACCTTCATTGTCTTTGACTGGTTATAATGAAATGTTACAAGATACAAATAATATAGGGATACAAGTATTTTCAGATACAGAGTTTCGTTTTTTAGAAAATTTACCAGAAAAAAGAAGAGTGGATAATCTAAAAGAGTATCTTTCTTATAATTTTCCTCTTATAGTTTTAGCTAACGAAACTAATGTTCCAGATTATTTTGTAAATATGATAAAAGAAAGAAATATTATATTGGCTAAGGCACCATACAAAAAAGCCTCTCAAATAATAGCTAATTTTAATGATTATTTGGAATCTTATTTTTCTCCGACAGAGAGTGTACACGGAGTTTTTATAGAGCTATATGGATTTGGTGTATTATTGACTGGTAAGAGCGGAATAGGAAAAAGTGAGACTGCATTGGAATTGATACACAGGGGTCATAGATTGATATCCGACGATATAGTTAAATTTTCTATAAATACTAAAGGCGAAATTGTTGGTAAAGCTGCCAATCTACCATTTTTTATGGAAATAAGAGGTCTAGGAATTATAGATATTAAAACTCTTTATGGAATGGGTGCGGTTAGAATACAAAAAAGATTAGATATGATAATAGAATTGATAGAAAATGAAAATGCAAGATATATGTCTACACCTAGAGAAATTAATTATAGTAAAGAAATATTAGATACTCCTACTATTAAAAAAGAGTTACATGTATCATCTGGTAGAAATGCTGCAGCTATGGTAGAGATAATGGTAATGGATTATATGTCCAAGATATTGACTAAAAAAATAAATTCTGAACAATAATAGAATTGAGGTAAAATGGAAGCTATAAATATAATCAAAAATGCAAACAATATAGTGATTACAGGACACGTAAATCCTGATGGAGATGCAGTTGGATCAGGGTTAGCTCTGTATATTTCTTTAAAAAATACTTTTAGAAAAAAAAATATTAAATTCATACTGCAAGATGAAATACCTTTTAATACAAAATTTTTAAAATATTCAGATGAGGTGTTAGTTTTTAACGAAGATATAAATGACGATTTTGATTTAATAATATATGTTGATTCAGCTTCAAGAGAAAGAACTGGAAAAGTAGGAGAAAAATATAAAAATATAAAATCTTTAAATATAGATCATCATATAAGTAATAATGGATATGGAGAGTTAAATTTAATAGATGTGAAAAGTTCGTCCACTTCTGAAATGATGTACGAATTTTTGAAAAATAATAATTTTTATATGGATAAAAGTGTATTAGAGGCTCTATACTTAGGTATAGTAAATGATACTGGAAATTTTTCACATGACAATGTATCAATAAATACAATGAAAATTGCTACAGAATTAATAGCAGGAGGGGTTAACAATAGTTATGTAGTTAGTAATTTTTTAAATAGTAACTCCATCCAGCGTCTTAGACTGTTAGGAGATGCATTAAATAATTTTTCCTACTACGATGATGTTAAACTAAGTTATTATTTTTTAAGTTTAGAAACGATGAAAAAATTAAATGCTAAAAAAGAGGATTGCGAAGGACTTGTTGAAAAAATATTATCTTATGAAAAATCAGAAGTTGCACTTTTTTTAAGAGAAGAAATCGATGGTAAGATAAAGGGAAGTATGAGAAGCAAAAATAAAGTAGACGTCAATCAAATAGCAGGTATTTTTGGTGGAGGTGGTCATATTAAAGCCGCCGGTTTTACTTCTAATTTATCACAAGAAGAAGTTTTTAATAAAGTATACGAATTTTTAAAAAAAAGTTGAAAATACTTTTAAAAAATAGTATTCTTAATATATGTTACTGGATTTATAAAAGGAGTGATATAGGTGAGTCAAGAAAATGTAGATATAATTTTTATGAACCCATTGAGGTTTGAAGAGTGCGAAATATGTTCTAAATATATAAAGGAAAATAAGGTTGTGAGTATAAATTTAAGTGAGCTTGACGAAAAATCTGCAGAGAGAATGCTTGATTATATTGCTGGATCTATATCAGTAACTGGTCACAAGATGGTTAGCATTAATAATGATATATGTATGGTTATACCTAGCAATGTAAAATTTAAAATGGAATCTAACGTAAAGTATATTGATGAAGAAGAAGAAATAATAAAATTCAGAAAAAAATAAGCTTAATAAAATAACTTAGCTATTCAAGCTAAGTTATTTTAAAATTTGTATATATTTAAATTGAATAATTTCGAAAGGAAAATTTGAATTATGAAAAAGTTTTTTCTTGCGATTATATCTATTTTAGTAATATTTTTTGTTATCTACAGAATTTCTCGTGAGGATAATAACGTATACATAGAAGTTTGTGCATCACCAGAAACTCGACTTTTTATGACAGAAGTAGTGAAAAAATATGAAAAAATTAATAAAGATAAAAATATAAAAATAAGATTATATTTTGACGATTCTATAAAAAGTTCAGATAATTCGATGTTTAGTTACATTACAAAAGATGATGCTGGATATGAAGAATGGAAAAGTTTACAAGAAAATAAAAATCAAAATAAAAAAATTGATGACTTTTATTACTACTTAAGTAGTCAAAAATATAAATTTGATGATAAATATGGCAAATTTGATATAATTATATATACAGATGACTATTTAGATAAATATTTTGAAGAATCTAAATACACTATAAAAAATTTTTTAAGAGATAGATTAGTTATCATAGGAAGAAGGGAATTGGAAGAAATTAAAGAAATAGAAGACTATAAAATTTCAGTTCCTAATCCAAAAACAAAAATAGGAGATACTGTATACACTTTTTTATTAAACAATATAGATTATGATAAATTAATATCTAATATGGAATACCAAGATGACAGTCTACTTGCTTTACAATCTACAGATTTGTATGAAAGTGATTATGCAATAGTTGGTAAAATATCGTCAAAAATAGCTAAAAATTCTTTTGAGTGCTACGAAGTTCCATTGTATTTATCTAAAGCTATAGACTATAAAATAGCAGTTAAAGATTTAGAAAATGAAAATGCAATGCTACTATATAATTTTTTAACTTCTGAAGAAACAAAAAAAATCTATCATGAATACATAAAATAAACGGAAAGGACAGAAATGAAAAAATTAAAAAAAATTTTAATGGGAATTTTATTTTTAACTACCAGCATTTTAACTGAGGCTAAATATGAAAAGTTTATGCCTAAAAATATAGATTTAAAACCTGAAATTTTTGATAAGGCTTATTCTGGATATTTAAGAATAGAAAATAGAAAACCTGGATTACTAGCCATAGTTGATTATAGTAAAAATTCAGATAAAAAAAGATTCTATGTTATTGATGTAGTCAATAATAAACTTATTTATCAAACTTATGTTGCACATTCAAAAAATTCAGGCTTTGAAAAAGCTGTATTATTTTCAGATGTTCCTAATTCATACCAATCTTCACTTGGATTTTTTCTGTGTGCTGAACCCTATAATGGAGCATTCGGATATTCTTTAAGGTTAAAGGGATTAGAAAAAGGAATAAATTCTAATGCCGAAAAAAGAGCCATAGTTATTCATGGATCTGAAAATTCAGAAGAATCTTTTATAAAGGATAATGGATTTTTAGGAAGAAGTTTGGGGTGTTATGTTTTACCTAAATCATTAACTGCAGAAATTATAGATGTTTTAAAAGAAGGTACCGTTCTATTCGTCTATGCAGACGATGAAGAATATGATACTAAAACTTTGTTTAAAGGAGATAGTTTAGAACCCATCAAGTTCGATAATATACCTAATTACAATCCACTTTTTTTTATTAATGATGAAAATGAAACTGAAAATAAGATTCAAGAAAATCTTGAAAATAATATAGAAGAAAGTAAAGAAAATATAAATTAAATAATTATAATTTAAATTATGAAAAAACACATCTATTAAAATAAATAGATGTGTTTTTTATTCTATAAATTTATTTTTTGTGAAACTTTAAAATATTTATCGCTTTTATCTGTAGAATAACTCTGTATAGAATTTGAGCTATGGAAGTTACAAGAACTATTCCGACAGTAATAGAAACTGTTATAAAAAGAGTTTCCATACCTATTTTAAAAGCCTCATTAAAATTATTTTGTACAAGATTTGACATAGTAAAATATATTCCACTACCTGGAACTAACGGTATAAGAGCGGGAATTAATATTACAGTTGCTGTTGTTCTGATTTTTTTAGAAATTATTTCAGAATATATTGTAATAGCTATAGAAGACATTAAAAATGAAAATACAGATGAATGATTTTGTTTGAAAAAAAGATATATGAACCATCCTAAAACACCAGCTATTCCACTGTATATTAATCTTTTTGATCGTAGGTTAAAAATTATACAAAAAAATATTGTGGCAAAAAATGCATAAATCATTTCTATGTAATTCAATTTAATCACCCACCAAAATTAAGTAAAAATAAAGAAAATCCTGTTCCTATTCCGAGTGCTGTGCCGATTAAAAAAGATTCAACAGCTCTAGAAACTCCTGAAATTAAATCGCCATTTACTAAGTCTCTTATAGCATTCGTTAAAGCAAGTCCGGGAACGAGTAACATTATAGTTCCTATTGAAGCGTATGAAGGAGTCTTTATTATTCCTATATTGTACATAATTGTAGCAAATGTCGTGGATAAAAATCCACAAAAAGTATTTATGAAAAAGTTATTTAGTTTTAATTTGTTTGACATTTTTGTTACAAAATAAACTAAAAGTCCACCTATACCAGCTATAATAAAATCTATAATACCTCCCTTAAACAAAAGAGAAAAACAGCCTGCACCACAAAAATACGATAGAATTATAAAAGGCTCACTATAAACTTGTTCGAATTCAATTTCGTCCAGTATAGAGCTAAATTCTTCAAAATCATAGTACTCTATATTTAATACAAGCTCGTGTATTCTATCTATTCTGTTTAAATTATTAGAGATACTTTTAACTTTTTCCACAGAAGAAATTATGTTTCCATCTTTAGTGGTTACAGAAGTAATTATTCCCGTCATAGAAACGAAACATTGTGCGTCTAAACCAAATCTTTTACAAACTAACATGATCATAGACTCGGCTCTTGAAGTTTCGGCCCCACTCCTTAGTAATATTCTCCCTAATTTATTAGCAATAGAAATAACATCTACAGTTTTCATTGCATCTCCTTTTTTAATTATCTAAACATTTCTAAAACTTTATCGGTATAAGACCCATCCTCATTGTTTATAACTAAAGGAGGGAGTATCTCTAAATTTTTATTGCCATTTTTTAATCCTTCTATTAAAACAATTCGAGCATTTTTATTTTTTGTAGTATAACAAAACATAACTTTTTTAGCAGATATGTTGTATTTTTTAAAAGTTTCTAATATCTCATCCAATCTACTTGCCCTATGCACTAGATAAAAATAACCGTATTTATCTTTAAGTAAAAAGTTAGCAATTTGTACTATTTCATCCAAAGTTATCAGTACTTCATGTCTTGCGAATGTTAGTGAATCTTTTTCGTTTATTAGAGATGAATCTCCATTAAACTTAAAAAAAGGGGGATTAGAAACAACTATATCAGCACTTCCTTTTTTAAAGTGTTTATGTGCATTTTTTATATCATCCTTTATTATAGTTACTTGATTTTCTAAATTATTTATCAAGATATTTTTTTTAGCCAATTCATAAGAAATTTCTTGAATTTCTATTCCAAAAATTTTGATATTTGTTTTTTTAGAAAGAAAAAGTGGTATTGCAGCATTTCCTGTTCCTAAATCTATAATGTTTTTAGCGTTTTTATTTACTTTAATAAATTCGGATATCAATAGAGATTCTATGGAAAAATTAAAATAATCATTTCTCTGTATAATTTTCATTCCTTTTTGAAGTAAATCGACAGTTATTTCATTTGATGTAGACATAAAAACCTCTTTTTTTATTTTTATATTCCTTTTTGTATTTTAAAAATTAAATTTTTTAAAAATTGATTTCTATTAGAAAAATTAGTTATATATATAACACTCTTAATTATAGTTGTAATAATTATAACATTAAGTCATTACTTTAACAATTATAAATACTTTAATATAATCATAATTAGTTAAAATAATTAAAAAAATCCGATTTTATTGTGGTTAACTACTAGATATTTTACATTATATTCATAGTTTTTATTAAATTGTATGTGTTCATATGTGTGTAAGTTTTTTTTGTAATCTTCATACTTATTAAATGCTATTTTAATTTGCATTAATTTTTGCTAATAAACTTGCAGATGTATTTATTGTTGTCTATCACTTAGGTATTTTTTATTAAAATATTAAATCTATAAAATAAATCATGTTTGCAGCT
>JAEWEF010000019.1 GCA_023389595.1 Fusobacteriota bacterium | reverse complement strand
GATTGGAAATCGATATACCTGAAGAAGATGAAATTGAATTATCGCCAGAAAATATTCCGATTGATATAGTTTATGAAAATGAAAATTTTTTAATAATAAATAAACAGGCTGGATTAGTCGTTCATCCAGCTAACGGACATTACAGTGGTACTCTTGTTAATGCACTTATATACAGAGCAAAAAATTTATCCGACTTAAACGGCAAACACAGACTTGGAATAATACACAGGTTAGACAAAGATACAAGTGGATTGCTAATAGTTGCAAAAAACAATTTCGCTCACGCAAAATTATCAGAAATGTTTTTAAATAAAACGATAAAAAAAACTTATATCTGCATAGTTAAAGGGAATTTTTCTGATGAGAAAAAAATTGGTAGAATAGAAAATTTGATAGGCCGAGATAAAAAAGATAGAAAGAAAATGGCGGTAGTTGACAGAAATGGGAAAACTGCCATAACAAATTATAAAGTTTTAGACACTAAAAATAATTTTTCATTATTAGAAGTTAAAATAGAAACGGGTAGAACACATCAAATAAGAGTTCATATGAGAAGTATAGGACACCCCATACTTGGTGATGAAGTTTATGGTAACAAAACTAATGGTATTGAAAGGCAAATGCTTCATGCGTATAAACTTGAGTTTATTAATCCCATAGATAATTTAGAATATAATTTTGTTGGAAAAATACCCGGAGATTTTTTAAATGTTTGTAAAAAAATTGGATTTAATATAAATTTTTAATGGAGATTAAATGGAAAACTATAAAAAATTACATCTTTTTGATTTAGAAAACAAAAAAGATAATTATGTGATAGTTGGAGTAGATGAGGCGGGTAGAGGACCACTAGCTGGAAATGTAATAGCTGCTGCTGTGTGTGTTACAAATATTTGTGATAATCTTGCAGAAATAAATGATTCAAAAAAATTAACCGAAAAAAAAAGAGAGAGATTATATGAGATAATTTTTGAAAATTGCATAGTTGGAATAGGGGGAGCTAGCGTTGAAGAAATAGATGAACACAATATTTTGAACGCAACTTTTCTAGCTATGAATAGAGCTATAGATGATATCAAAACTAAAATCGTAAATAAAAACATTACCGTGCTTGTTGATGGAAATCATAAAATAAAATTGTACGAAGGAGAACAAAAAGAAATAATAAAAGGAGACTCAAAATCGTTATCTATAGCTGCTGCATCTATAATTGCAAAAGTTACTAGGGATAGACAGTTACTAGAATTAGATAAATTATATCCCGAATACTTTTTTAAAAATCACAAAGGATACGGAACTAAAAAACATGTGGAGGTTATTTTAAAAAGAGGATACATAGAGGGTGTGCATAGAAAAACTTTTTTGAAGAAAATATTATGAATACGAGAGAAATAGGTAAAAAATATGAAAAATTAAGTGCCGAATTATTAAAAAATAATAACTATAATATATTAGAAACTAATTACAGAATCAGAAATGCAGAGATAGATATTATAGCTGAAAAAAATAATCTTCTCGTATTTGTAGAAGTCAAATACAGAAAAGATAATAAATTTGGCTATGGGTCTGAAGCGGTCGATAAAAAAAAGTTAAATAAGATTATATCGGCAGCAAAAGAATATATAGAAGAAAAAAAATTATATAATCACGATATAAGAATAGACTGTATAAGTTATCTTTCTGATAAAGTAGATTGGATTAAAAATATAACATGGGGTGATATTGATGAATTTTAATTGTTCTAAATGTGGTTCTAGAAAATATACAGTTAAAAGTGTGGTATTACCTGAAAAAAATAGTTTTATGAAAATAGAATTGCATATGTATTATACTAAAACTTGTTTGAATTGTGGGTACACTGAATTTTATCTTGCAAGCATAGTTGACGAAGAGTTTAAAAAGGAAAAAGCTGCAAATGTTAAAGGGAATTTTAAAACGGACTATTAATGAAATGTTAAATAGTAACAGATGTGTTATTTGCTCAAAGGATAAGGGAAACAATGAAAACGTTTGTGATAACTGTTTTTTAAAATTTAAAAATAGTGTAAAGTTGCAAAATGTAGAAAATATATTTTATATGTCTTACTATGAAGAAGATATGAGAAAATTGATAATAACTTACAAAAAAAGAGGGAATAAATTAATTGGAAATGTCATAGCCAGATTAATAAGAGACGGAATAAAAAAAGTTATAGAAGAAAATGATATAGATGTTGTAATACCTGTTCCGCTTAATAAAAAAAGAGAAAACGAAAGAGGATTTAATCAAATTACATATGTGCTTGACAAATTGAAAATAAAATACAGAGAGATAAAAAGAACAAAAAATACACATTATATGTTCGATTTAAAAAGTTATGAAGAGAGAAGAAAAAATATTAAAAATGCATTTGATATAGATATAGTTCTTGAGGATAAAACTATATTGGTAGTGGACGACATAATAACTAGTGGTTCTACTATGAGTGAGATAGAAAGAGAAATAAAAAGGAATTACAATATAAAAAAAATATATTTTTTTACTTTTTCTGTCGCCAAAAGTTTTGTAACAAACGGGGGTAAACTTGAAAGTATACATAGATAACAACGAGATAGATATAAATTATAGTAAATGTAAAAATATAAGTTCCATTATAAATGATTTATCAAAAAAATTAAAAACAAAAAATAGAGTAGTAAAAAATATATATTTAAATGGAACAAACATTTACAATCATAATTGTTTTGACTATAAAAAAGATAATGTACTTGAAATTGAAACAGAGTCAAAAGCTAATGAAATTATTTTTTTTATTAACGAATGTAAAAATAACGCTCAGGAATTTTTAGATTACTTTGAACAAATTATTAATAAATATGAAAATTCTGGTACAGATATAAAAAATTACACTAGAGATTTAGAAGAACTTCTATATATGTTGCTAGATATAAGTGAAAGCATATTAGATGCTACTGAGTGCGATTGTGAAAAAAGAATAAATAAAAAATTACGTGATACATGCGAAAATATTAATAACTTTTTTATAGTCTGTGAAGTTTATTATACTCTGAAAAAGTTTGACGATTTAATTTTTTATATAGAAGCTGAAGTGATAAAACCTGTTAGAAATTTTATTAGATATATTGATAGATATGGTGAAGATTTAATTAAAAATTTTGAAAATAATAACATTGCTTAATGTATGTGGAGGGAAATATGAGAAAAAAAATGATAGCTGGAAATTGGAAAATGTATAAAAATAATGAAGAAGCAGTTGCTATGTTAACTGAGTTAAAAAATTTAACTAAGGAAGAAAATGTTGATATAGTAATAGGAGCACCTTTTACATCTCTTGCTGATGCTGTTGAATGTGTAAAAAATTCTAAAATTAAAATAGCAGCACAAAATTTATACCCAGAAATGGAAGGGGCATTCACTGGAGAAATTTCTCCTAAGATGCTAAAAGATATAGGAGTTACTTATGTTATACTTGGACATTCAGAAAGAAGAGAATATTTTAAAGAAGATGACGAATTTATAAATAGAAAAATTAAAAGTGCACTTGCAAATAATTTATGTCCAATTTTATGTATAGGAGAAAAATTAGAAGAAAGGGAAAGTGATAAAACTTTAGAAGTAAATTCAAGACAATTAAAAAACGGATTAAAAGATATAACTAAAGATGATGCAAAAAAAATAATAATTGCGTACGAACCAGTTTGGGCTATAGGAACTGGAAAAACTGCAACGCCTAAAATGGCAGAAGAAACACATGTAGAAATAAGGAAAATTTTAGCAGAAATTTTTGGTGAAGAAATTGCAGAAGATATTAGAATTTTATATGGTGGGTCTATGAAACCAGAAAATTCAAAAGAACTTTTATCTCAAAAAAATATAGACGGTGGACTTGTTGGGGGTGCATCGCTAAAGGCTCAAAGTTTTTTTGAAATAATCACATCAGCTAAATAATTTACTAAGGAGAAAATTAATGATAGGAATAGGAATAGTAGGATTGCCAAATGTTGGTAAATCGACTTTATTTAATGCAATAACTAAGGCCGGAGCTGCAGAAGCAGCTAATTATCCTTTTTGTACAATAGAACCGAATGTTGGTATGGTAACAGTGCCAGATGAAAGATTAGAAAAATTAGCAGAAATAGTAAATCCTGAAAAAATTGTTCATGCCACTGTAGAATTTGTTGACATAGCTGGTCTAGTAAGAGGAGCATCAAAGGGGGAAGGACTTGGAAATAAATTTTTATCTAATATAAGATCTACGGCTGCAATATGTCAAGTTATAAGATGTTTTGAAGATGAAAATGTTATACATGTTGACGGTGATATTAATCCTATAAGAGATATAGAAGTAATAAATACTGAATTAATTTTTGCAGATATAGAAACTGTTGATAAAGCCATAGAAAAACATGAAAAATTAGCAAGAAATAAAATAAAAGAATCTCAAGAGTTAATGAATATTTTACCTAAATTAAAAAAACATTTAGAAGAATTTAAGTTATTGAATACGTTAGAGTTAACAATAGAAGAAAAAAATATTTTAAAAAATTATCAATTTTTAACTTTAAAACCTATGATATTTGCAGCGAATGTTTCTGAAGAAGATTTAGCGACTGGGAACGATTATGTTGAAATGGTAAAAAAATATGCAGAAAGTATAGGATCTGCAGTTGTAATAGTTTCTGCGAAGGTAGAAGCCGAATTACAAGAAATGGATGAAGAAAGTAAAAAAGAATTTTTAGAATCTTTAGGTGTAAAAGAGGCTGGACTTAATAGATTGATAAGAGCAGGATTTAAACTTTTAGGATTACAAACTTATTTTACTGCAGGGCAAAAAGAAGTCAGAGCTTGGACTATAAAAATAGGAGACACAGCTCCTAAAGCAGCTGGAGAGATTCATTCGGATTTTGAAAAAGGATTTATAAGAGCAAAGGTAGTTTCATATGAAGATTTCATAAAAAATTCAGGATGGAAAATGTCTCAAGAAAATGGAGTATTAAGACTTGAAGGAAAAGAGTATGTAGTTCAGGACGGAGACTTAATGGAATTTTTATTTAACGTTTAAAACTCTTAATAAATTTAAGAACAAAAAATACACTTAACCAGTAAGTGTATTTTTTATTCTTTATATTCGTATAAGAAAGCCGAATCAGATTCACTATCTTTTTGATATGAAAGAGACGTAGGTATTTTTATCGTTTCGTCTATAATATATTCATTTCTGAACTCTTCTAAAGAATGTTTTGAAATTTCGACAAATTTATCATTGGTAAAATCTTTATTTGTTGTTATAAAAGAAATTTCTATACCTTTTGCGTATTTATTTACCTCTACGCTAGTGATATCGAGAGATGAAAACTCTTGTAGAAGTTTATCTTGAAAGTCAGAGAAATCCTCAACTTCTTTAATATCTTTCTTATCAACCTTTTGAGTATTTTCAGTTGTTTCATTTTGAGTAGCAACAACTTGTTCTTGAGTAGCAGTTGTTTCACTTTTTTTATCTGAACATGCTACAGTTAAACTTAACAAAGCTACTAAAAATATAATTTTTTTCTTCATAAATATCTCCTTTATTTCTGTAAAATAGATAACACTTACTGGAAAGCTTGGTGTATAAATAAATTTTTATTAAATAAATTTTGATATGTAATTTATTAATAAAAATTTATTACGACTATATGTTTTATCACAATTTATACAAAAAATAAAGAAAAATTTTAAAAATAAAAAAGTAAATTTTATGAAATATTATTCGTAAAAACTTTCTTGACATACAATAAAAAAAAATATATAATAATTAGGTATAAATTAAAGTGATGAAGAGGAGGGGTAGAGATGGCAGTACCTAAGAAAAAAACTTCGAAGGCTAAGAAAAACATGAGAAGATCTCATCATGCTTTAGACGCTGTAGGATTAGCTACATGTGAAAAATGTGGAGCTCCTAAAAGACAACACAGAGTTTGTTTAGAATGTGGAGATTATAAAGGTAAACAAGTTTTGGAAATGGCTGAATAGTTATTTAAATAATCAAAAAAATAAAAGCATCTAGTAAGATGCTTTTTTTTATTATTTATTTTTATTACAATTTAGCTTATAAATTGAATAAAGACCTTTTAGACTAAGATTTCCTTCGTATATATCTATTTCTTTGATTTCTGCTGAAAGAATTTTTCCGAGACCACCCGTTGCAATTACTGTGCATTTTTCTCCATTTAATTCTTCTTTAATTTTTTTGATTATGTGTTTAATTTGTCCTGCATATCCGAAAAAAATTGCCGATTGAATTTGTTTTGTAGTGTTTGTGCCGAGCACGCTTTTTGAATTTGTAAATTTAACTTTTGGAAGTTTTGCAGTATTACCACAAAGTGCATTTATAGACATTTCTATACCAGGAAGTATACCACCACCTACATAAACTCCTTTTTGCAAAACATCATAAGTTGTTGCAGTACCAAAATCGAGAATAATTACATTTTCATATTTGTAATTTTTCATCGCTTCAGTTATATCAATAATTCTGTCCGCACCAAATCCAGTTGGATTACATTTAGGACTGAACTTAAATGGTAATTTTACATTAAGATTTACTATAAACGGATCAATTTTAAAATATTTTCTAGCAAAAAATTGATAAATAGTTATAGCATTTGGCACAACAGAAGAAATTAAAATTGCTTTTACAGAATTTATTTCTATATTATTAAATGTAGTTATATTTCTAAAATAAGAAAAATATTCATCTTCAGTCATTTTTTCATTAGTAGAAATTCTAAATGTAAGTATAATTTCACCGTCGTCATTATAAAGCCCCGTTACTGTGTGAGTGTTACCTATATCTAAACCAATAATCATAAGTTACTCCTTAAAAAATAATTTTTTATATTATAGTTATATAGTATATCTATGTCAAGAAATATATAAAAAAGCACTGTCTTTTACAACAGTGCTTTAGAGTTTTAAAGAGAATTTACTTTTAAAGTTAATCTAGATTTTTTTCTAGAAGCAGTGTTCTTTTTAATAACACCTTTTGTAACTGCTTTATCTAATTCTTTATATGCAACAGATAAAGCTTCTTTTGCTAATTCTATCTCTTTTTGTTCAACTGCAACTAAAACTTTTTTAATCATAGTTTTAACTCTAGTTTTAATTGCTTGATTTCTAACTCTGTTTCTTTCTGCTACTAATACTCTCTTTTTAGCTGATCTTGAATTTGCCATCTAAAAAAACCTCCAAGTTTTATCTTAAATGAAAATTAAATATACTTATTAAAATAAGCTACAAAAGAGACACATATTTTTACAATGGACCTCTTAAATTATAGCATATTTTTTTTAAAAAGCAACTGTAAAATTAATCAAAAATCATAAAATCGCTTTTGAACTCATCCATATCAGTATATTCTTTTTCACTCAAATAATAATATTTTTCTAAAAATTCATTTTCAGTACCAGCGTTATGAACTTTAGAAATCTCTTTTATTATTAATTGAAGATGTTCCCAAACTTCGTTTCTTGTTGCCTCATCAAGATTTCCAAGCGTTCTTTTAACTATGTTATCGGTGTTATCACTTACGTTGATAAATTTTGTTTCTTGTATCATTCTGTTGATGTTATTTATTGCATCTCTAACTTCAGGTCTCATATTAATCTCCTAACTATAAATTTTATATAATAATTTTATATCATATTTTTTAAGATGTGTATATTATATATTATTAAATTTCAAAAATTATATTTAAAAAACAAAAAAATTTTTTTAAAAAATGAATATCTCCACAAAAAATAATAAAAAAAAACGAAAAATTTTAAAACAATTCGAAAAAAAATTTTACAAAAAATACAGAAAATAAAAACAAAAAAATTTTTTATAAAATTAATAAAAAATACTATTAAATATAGTTAAATATTAAATTTTATGGTAAAATATAAAATAGAATTTTATTGACTATAAATTTTTAAGGGGTAATTTAGTGGAAATATTTATTGTGGTATTGTTAGGAGCCTTTATAGGTTGGGTGACTAACTACATAGCTATAAAAATGCTTTTTAGACCTAGAAGAGAAATAGATTTAAAAATCATAAAAATACAAGGACTTATACCAAAAAGACAAAAAGAAATAGCTACAGCAATTGCAGAAATAGTAGAAAATGAATTAATTTCTATTAAAGATATCATAACTAATTTAAAAGATGATGAACTAGATTCTGCTTTAGAAGATTTTGTAGATTCCGCTTTAGAAAAAAAACTAAAAGAATCTATATTAAAATCTTTTCCTAAATTAAGTATTTTTTTAACTGATAGTATGATAGATAGAGTCAAAAATATTATAAAAACATCTTTACTTGAAAATAAAGATAGCTTTATACAGTTTATATCTGGTTATTTGGAAGAGAAAGTTGATTTTGGAGAAATAGTTAGAAATAAAGTCGAATCTTTTTCGTTCGATAAATTAGAAAAAGTAGTTTTTGGATTAACAAAAAAAGAGATGAAACACATAGAAATAATTGGAGCGATACTTGGTGGTTTAATAGGTATAGCTCAATATCTTGTTTTTAGATTTGTTTAAGGAGTCATTGTGGAAAGAGTGTTGACGGATATAGAACTTGAAAATGAAATTGAAATCCAAAAAAGTTTAAGACCTAAGTTTTTTAAAGAATATATAGGTCAGGAAAAGTTAAAAGAAAAAATTTCTATTTGTATCAAAGCAGCTCAAAAAAGAAAATCACCTGTCGAACATATACTTTTATATGGACCTCCTGGACTTGGAAAAACTACACTGGCTGGAGTTATAGCAAACGAAATGAATTGCAATTTAAAAATTACTTCTGGTCCCATACTTGATAAAGCTGGAGATTTAGCGTCTATACTTACATCATTAGAAGCTAACGATATATTATTTATAGATGAAATCCATAGATTGAGTACAGCTGTGGAAGAAATGCTTTATCCAGCTATGGAAGATGGAGAATTAGATATAATTATAGGAAAAGGACCATCTGCCAGATCTATAAGAATAGAGTTACCTCCTTTTACTTTGATAGGAGCTACAACAAGGGCTGGTCTAATAAGTTCGCCTCTCAGAGATAGATTTGGAATTTCTCACAAAATGGAATATTATTCTTTAGGTGAAATAAAAGATATATTAAAAAGAGGGGCTAAAATTTTAAATGTAAAAATGGAGGAAGATGGAGCTGATGAAATTTCTAAATGTAGCAGAGGAACACCAAGAATAGCAAATAGATTACTTAAAAGAGTTAGAGATTATTCAGAAATAAAATATAACGGAACGATAGATAAAAAAGTTACAATTAAGGCTTTAGAACTTCTAGGAATAGATTCTCAAGGTTTAGATGAACTTGATAGAAATATAGTTTGTTCTATAATAGATAATTATGCAGGAGGTCCCGTAGGAATAGAAACTCTTTCACTTCTTCTGGGAGAGGATAAGAAAACTATTGAAGAAGTTTACGAACCTTATTTGATAAAAATGGGATTTATTAAAAGAACTAATAGAGGAAGAGTTGTTACTACTAAGGCTTACGAACATTTTAAAAAAATGTGAATATCAGGAAGGTAGATAAATATGAAGATAAATACTAAGGTTAGATATGGATTAAAAGCTTTAGCATATATATCAGAAAATACATCTGATGGAAAATTAGTAAGAATAAAAGAAATTTCTGAATCTCAGAATATTTCTGTTCAGTATCTTGAACAAATTTTATTCAAACTTAAAAATGAAAATATAATCGAAGGGAAAAGAGGGCCTAGCGGAGGCTACAGACTTGCAATTCCTGCCGAAGAAATAGACTTACATAGAATATTTGTAATATTAGATGAAGAAATAAAAGTTATAGATTGCAACGAACCTGCAGACATAAGAAAGCATTGTGGAGAAGTAGAAATATGTGGAACAAAATGTATATGGAGCAAACTTGACAATGCGTTGACAAAAATTCTGAAAGAAACAACTTTAAGAGATTTTATAAATAATGGTAATTTAATCTGAGGAGAAAAAAATTGATAAGCGTTGTTGTAGAAGAAAAAAAATATACAGACAAAATTATTATTTCAAATAAATCTGATATAAATCATCTTAAAAACGTTTTTAGATTAAAGGTAGGAGATAAAATAAGAGTTGTTGATGGGAAATTTGAATACATTTCTTGCATATGCAAAATAGAAAATGATTTTATAGAAGTTGATGTACTTGAAAAAAATGAAGATAGTTTTTCTCTTGAAATTGACATAGATGCAGCTATATCTTTAATTAAAAATGACAAAATGGATATATGCATACAAAAACTGGCTGAGATTGGCATTAAAAATTTTATCCCAATATCAACTAAGAGATGTGTAGTTAAGCTGGATAAAAAAAAGGAAAGATGGGATAAAATAGTGAACGAAACTATGAAACAATGTCGTGGGGTTAATCCTATGAAGATAACTGATGTTATCAGTTTAGATAAAATAAATTTTAGTGAGTATTCCCATATAGTAGTGCCATATGAGTGTGCAGATAATTTTACGCTTAAAAATTTAATTAAAGAAATCAAAGATGTAAAAAAAATTTTATATATCATAGGTCCAGAAGGCGGTTTTGAAACTGATGAAGTAGAATTTTTAAAAACTAAAGGAGCTTTTATAGTTACTTTAGGAAAGAGGATACTTAGAGCGGAAACGGCAGCCATTGTTACAGGAGGAGTATTGGTGAATGAATTTCAATAAAAAAGTTGCTTTTTATACTCTTGGGTGTAAAGTTAATCAGTATGAAACTGAAAGCATTAAAAATCAGTTGATAAATAGAGGTTATACTGAAGTAAATTTCGAAGAAAAATCTGATATTTACATAGTTAATTCTTGTACTGTTACTAGCATAGCTGATAGAAAAACTAGAAATATTTTGCGGAGAGCAAAAAAAAATAATCCGAATTCAAAAGTTATTATAACGGGTTGCTACGCTCAAACTAATAGCAAAGAAATACTAGAGATAAAGGAAGTAGATTTTGTTATAGGTAACAAAGATAAAAGTAGCATAGTAAATTTTTTAGATGCAATAGAAAAAATTGATGCTGAAAAAATAAAAAATGGAAATATATTTGATGAAAAAGAGTATAAAGAATATGAATTTGCAACTTTAAGAGAGATGACAAGAGCATACGTAAAAATTCAAGACGGGTGCAATCTGTTTTGTTCTTATTGTAAAATACCTTTTGCAAGAGGAAGAAGCCGATCTAGAAAAAGAGAAAATATCATAAAAGAAATTGAAAAATTATCCGAAGAAGGGTTCAAAGAGATAATACTCATAGGAATTAATTTGAGTTCATACGGAGAAGATTTAGAAGATAAAATTACGTTTGAAGATTTACTGAGAGATATTTTAAAAATTAATGGAATAGAAAGAATTAGAATAGGATCTATTTATCCTGATAAAATTTCAGATGAATTTATAAATTTATTTCAACAAAACAAAAAATTAATGCCTCATCTTCATATATCTTTACAATCTTGCGATGATGAAGTGCTTAAAATGATGAATAGAAAATATGGATCTCAATTGATAAGAGACAGTTTAATAAAACTGAAAAAATCAGTTAAAAATATGGAATACACAGCCGATGTTATAGTAGGTTTTCCAGGAGAAACAGAGGAAATGTTTTATAATACTTACAAAGTTATAAAAGAAATAGAATTTTCTAATATACATATTTTTCCTTACTCTGATAGAGAAGGAACAAGAGCCTCTAAAATGAAAAATAAGGTTGATTCTGTAACCAAAAAAGAAAGAGTGAATATTTTAGATAAATTAAAAAAAGAAATGTATTTTGAATCCAGAGAAAAATATTTAAACAAAAATCTATCTGTTCTAATTGAGGAAGAGAAAAACGGAGAATATTTTGGTTATAGTGAAAATTATATGAGAGTATGTATAAAAAATAAAAAAATAAAAATTAATGATATAGTTGATGTGACTCCTCTATCGATAGAAAATGGAGAACTATCAACTTATTAAAAGGAGAAATTATGAAAAAAGTAAATTCAAGAAGTAAGAGAAAAACTGGAATAACACCAATTATAGTAATAGCTCTAATAATAATTTTATTAGTTTTATTATTTTTAAATTTTGTTCCTTCTAAAGTAAGTATTAGCGACAAAGATAGAGCTTTGGTAATAGGGAAAAATAATTTATTTGCAGTTTACGAAGACAAACTTTCTGTAAAAATTCCTAAAGAAATTAGTATTAATAATGAAGAAACTATAGGAGATCTAGTTGATACAAAAAATTATGAAAAAGTACTAGAAAAAATTAATTCGGTTTTACCTGAAAAATTAGAAAAATATATTGTTGCTGGTAACGATGAATTAGAAAATAATTTTCAAAATATGAAAAATATTCCTGAAATCAATATAGGTAATAAAAGACATATTTTAACATCTAGTGTTAATAGTTTATTTGATGAGATGTATAACAAGACAGTCGATACAAACGTCTTAAATGAAAATATATTAGTCGACGTTTTGAATGCTAATGGAAAAGGTGGATATGCAAGAAAAACTGGAGAAATGATAAAAGAAAAATTTGGGATGAAATATAACGCAGCAAATTATGAAACTGAACAGCAAGAAAGTTATATTATAGTTAATGATATTTCTAAAAGTAAAGTTGAAGATATAATAGAAATATTACCAGAAAAATATTTCAAAATTAAGAAATCATCTAGCATACCTACATTAGCAAACTTAGTAATAGTACTTGGTAAAGAAGAAAAAATAAATACTTCTATAGAGATTTTTTCTAAGGAAGATTCTAAAGATGAGATAGATATTTTAAGAAAAGCTGGATATAAAAATATAAAAACATCAAAAAGTGGAGAAGATATTACTAAAGATGCGGTATTCTATTCTCCAGAAGATTATTATACGGCTTATAAAATATCGAAAAAACTAAACGTTACAAATTTACTAGAAAAAGAAGATCTTAAGGACAAAATTGAAGTTTATTTAGATTAAAAATTAAAATGGAGTTATTATGTGGGCAACTATTTCTATTTCAATTTTAGCTATATTGATTGAAAATAGTATTTTTATGGGAATGAAATCTTTTTTAATTTCTCTACCATTTTTAGCTTTTTTATTTGGAGTTAAATACCTATACAAATGGATTTTGATATTTGTAATTTACTTTTTGGTATCTGCTAATACTCATATGTATTTATTTAATGCATTTATTCTTGCTCTATATTATTTATCGATACACTATTTACATATAAATACTGATAGCGGATTATCAAGAATTTATATGTTTACTTTTGCACAACTTTTATTTTATGTAATTTTATTGCATTTTAAATTTGGAATAAGTTATTTACTTGTACATTTAGTAGCATTTTTTATATTGAATATTATTTATACAAAATTATCTGATGAGGGAAATTAAAATAATGTTTGGGAAATTTTTTCGTAAAAAAAAAGAAAAAAAAGTATTTAAACAAAATAATATAAATTATATACAGCTTCCAAACACCAATAGAGATGCTATGCAGAATTTTTTCGCTGCTGAAATAGGTGCTAGAGATTTTGTGTTTTTGTCTATAGTTGTTTTAGTATTTATCATTTTAATCGCTAGATTATCATATTTACAATTTTTTAATTATGAAAAATATGCAGCATTATCGGAACAAAATAGGTATAAAAATATTAGAATAGAACCTGAAAGAGGAAATATTTATGATATCAATGGAAATTTAATTGCTACAAATGGGATGGGATATAGATTAATATACAAAAAAGAGCGAGATACAAGTCCAGAAAATATTGAACATATACATAATCTAACTGGATTTGACAAAGAATTGATAGAAAAAAGAATAAGATACGGAGAAATATCTCCTTATATAAAAGAAAATGTAATTTTTGAAGATTTGGATGAATCTATAGCACATAAATTAATGGAAAAAGTCGAAGATGATGAATTGATAGCTGTACAAGTTTATTCAAAGAGAAGATATCTTTATGATGATGTTGCTTCTCATACTATTGGATATGTAAAAAAAATTTCAGATAAGGAGTATGAAAGATTAAAAGATAAAAATTATTCTCCTAGAGATAATATAGGAAAAATTGGTATAGAAAAAAAATATGATGAAATATTGAGAGGTACAGCTGGTTATAAATATATAGAAGTTAATGCTCAAAATAAGATACAATCTACAAATATATTGCAAGATGTTTCTCCAGTTCCTGGAAAAGATTTAATACTTGGTATAGACATAGAATTACAAAAATATATGGAAAATGAATTTAAAAATGGGAATAACTCAGGAGCTTTCATAGCTTTAAACCCTAAAAATGGATTAATAAAAACTATAGTTAGCTATCCTACTTATTCCTTAAATACATTTAGTTCTCAAATTTCATCTGAATTATGGAATGCTATTTTAAATGACCCTAAAAAAACTTTAACAAATAAAACAATAGCAGGAGAGTATCCTCCTGGATCAGTTTTTAAAGTTGTTTCTTCTATGGCTTTTTTAGAAAATGGAGTTGATCCTAAACAAAAATATCTAGATAATACTGGATATTATCAAATTGGTAAATGGAGATGGAGAGCATGGAAGGCTGGAGGGCACGGATATGTAGATATGAAAAAATCTCTTGTAGAATCTGCAAACCCATATTACTACAGACTTGCGGATCAAATAGGGTCAGAAGCTATAGCTAAAGCGGCTAGAGACTTCAAACTCGGAAGTATTTCAGGTATAGATGTTCCTGGAGAAAAAAAGGGAATAATACCTAATGCAGAATGGAAGAAAAAACATATAGGAACATCTTGGTATAAGGGTGATACCATAATCATGTCAATAGGGCAAGGGTACACACTTGTTACTCCTATGCAAATTGCTAATTTGTATACTTTAATAGCTAACAAAGGATACGCTCACGAGCCACATGTTGTAAGGTATATAGCTGATAAAACAGAAAAAAATAAACAGGAATTAAAAACTCCCATTTATGAAGTACATGGATATAAAAAAGAATTTTATGACATAATAATAGACGCTTTAAAGGCTACTGTGGATCAAGATAATGGAACTACAAAAATTTTGAGGAACAAAAATGTTTCTGTTGCCGCAAAAAGTGGTTCAGCTCAAAACTCGTTTTCTAAAGTAACTCATGCTTGGGTTGCCGGTTTTTTTCCTGTAGAAAACCCAGAAATAGTTTTTGTTTGTCTTTTAGAAAATGCTGGATCTGGTGGAGCTGTTGCTGGATCTATGGCAAAAAAATTTATAGATAAATATTTAGAATTAGAACATGGAATATTATCTGAAAACTATGCAGATAATAATAAAGACATAAATAATAGATAAGGAAGGTATATGGATAATAAAAAGAAAAAAAATAGTAAAGAACAAAGTATAAAAGATAGAATTAAAAATATAAAAAATGATGTAAAAGTTTTGGTAGAAAATAAAAAAACAGAAAAAGTAAAAACATCTTCAAAAAGCAAAATAGAAAAAATAAAGAAAATAGAAAGCACAAAAAAAACAAACGCAAAATCTAAAGATAAGATGTATGTAATACCGCTTGGAGGAATAGATGAAGTCGGTAAAAATACTACAGTATTTCAGTATAAAGATGAAATTATTTTAGTTGATGCTGGAGCAATTTTTCCTGATGAAAGTTTACCAGGAATAGATTTAGTAATAGCAGACTATGCTTTTTTAGAAAATAATAAAAACAAAATAAAAGGTGTTTTTATTACTCACGGACATGAAGATCATATAGGAGGATTACCTTATTTGTATCAAAAAATAGAAAATACAGTTGATATTTATGGAGGGAAACTAACAAATGCTCTTGTAAAAGAAAAATTTATAACGAGATATGGGAAAAATTATATTATGCCAAAGATGCATGAAGTTGGGTCGAGAAGTGTAGTAAAAGTAGGAAAGTATTTTACCGTTGAATTTATAAGAGTGACTCATTCAATAACAGATTCTTACTGTCTTTCTATAAAAACTCCTGCTGGACATATTTTTCACACTGGAGATTTTAAAATAGATTTAACTCCAGTTGATGGGGTTGGAGTTGATTTTGCAAGATTAGCAGAAATAGGAGAAGAAGGTGTCGATTTAATGCTTTCAGATTCCACAAACTCAGAAGTAGATGGATTCACTCCTTCCGAAAAATCTGTAGGAGAATCTTTAAGGCAAGAATTTTTAAAAGCTGAAGGAAGAATTATAGTAGCAGTTTTTGCTTCTCATATACATAGAATACAACAAATTGTAGATATAGCTGCTGAACAAGGAAGAAAAATAGCTATAGATGGAAGATCTCTTGTAAAAGTTTTTGACATAGCTCCTTCTATAGGTTGTTTAAAAGTTAATAAAAAAAATATTATACCAATTTCAAAAGTAAATAATTTTTCGGATAAAGAAGTTATAATACTTTGTACGGGAACACAAGGAGAGCCTCTAGCAGCACTATCTAGGATAGCGAAACAAATGCACAAACATATAGAAGTTAAGAAGAACGATACGGTAATTATTTCGGCAACTCCTATACCAGGTAACGAAAAAGCTGTTTCAAGTAATATAAATAGTTTATTAAAATTTGACGCTGAAGTAGTTTTTAAAAAAGTAGCTGGAATACATGTATCTGGGCATGCCAGTAAGGAAGAACAAAAACTTATGTTAAATCTTATTAAACCTAAATTTTTTATGCCTATACATGGTGAATATAGAATGCTTAAAGCTCATAAAGATACAGCTAAAGAAACTGGTATATTGGATGAAAATATTTTGTTAACACAAAATGGAGATAAAATAGAAGTTACTAAATCTAAATCAAAAATAGTTGGAAAAGTAAATTCTGGAGCTATCCTAATAGATGGGTTAGGCGTTGGAGACATAGGTGCAGTAGTAATAAAAGATAGGCAACAGCTTTCACAAGATGGGATAGTTGTTGTTGCTTACACTATTGATAAGCAAAAAGGTGCTGTAGTTTCAGGACCTGAAATAGCTACAAAAGGATTTATATATTATAAAGATTCCGAAGATTTTATAGACGAATCTTTAAAAATATTAAATAATAAGGTATTTAATAGAAAAAAATATAATAGTAAAGAAATATCTTTAATGAAAAACAAAATTAAAGAATTGTTGTCTGAATTTTTTTACAATAAAACTAAAAGAGAACCAATTATATTACCTATAGCTACTTTTGTAGAAAATTAAATGAGGAGAAAATATGACAAGTAAAGAAAGAGCATTTTTAAAGAAAAAAGCACATATATTAGATCCTATAGTTAGAATAGGTAAAGATGGATTAAATGACGGAATAATAAAAAGTATAAATGATGCTATAGAATCGAGAGAATTAATAAAAGTAAAAATTTTACAAAATTGTGAACAGGATAGAGAGGAAATATATTTTAAATTAAACGAAATAGAAGACTTTGAAGTTGTAGGAATAACAGGTAGAATAATTACTATATATAAAGAAAATGATAAAAATCCTAAGATAAAATTAGAAATGATTAATCTAAAATGATTTAGGGGGAACGATGAAAGACTTAGAAAAAAAGAGTCAAGAAATAAGAAATCTACTAATAGATGTAGTAAGCAGAAACGGAGGACATCTTGGACCTAATCTAGGAGTAGTAGAGCTTACTTTAGCCCTTAAAGAAGTTTTTGATTTTGAAAAAGATATAATACTTTTCGATGTTGGGCATCAATCATATGTATATAAAATTCTGACAGATAGAGCTGAAAAAATTTATTCTTTAAGAAAAAGAAATGGGATATCTCCATTTATGGATCCAGAAGAGAGCAGTTATGATGCTTTTATATCTGGACATGCAGGAACAGCTTTAGGAGCCGCTGCCGGATTTGCAACTGCACATCCGGATAAAAGAGTTGTAGTTATTGTAGGGGATGCATCTATATCAAATGGTCATTCATTAGAAGCAATGAATTATATAGGATGGAAAAAACTTAAAAATATTGTTGTGATAATGAATAACAATGATATGTCTATAGGTAAAAATATAGGTTTTATATCAAAAAATTACGAAAAAATTAAAAATAATAATAAATATATAAATTTGTATAATGAAATAAACATTCTTTTAAATAAAATTAAAGGAACATCTACAGATGAAAAAACTGAAAAATCACTTGAAAAAAGTTATGAACATTTAAGTATATTAACTAATCTTGGATTTAGACATTTTGGCGTAGTTGATGGACATGATTTTAATGAATTGATAACTGTTTTAAATGATATTAAGAAAAGTGAAGGACCTTGTTTTGTTACAGCGAATACAATAAAAGGAAAAGGATATTTTTTAGCTGAAGATAATAAAGAAAAATTTCATGGTATAGCCCCTTTTGATAAAAATACTGGTGAAACATATTCGAGTGCAATAACAAATTCTAAAGTTGTTGGAAATAAATTGAATGAAATGGCAGAAGTGGATAGAGATATTTATGCACTTAGTGCAGGCATGGTAAGTGGAACTGGATTAGAAACATTTTATAAAAATTTTCCAGATAGAATGATAGATTCTGGAATTTCTGAAGGATTTTTAGTTACTTTTTCTGCTGCACTAGCTAAAGCTAATAAAAAACCTTTTGTATGCATATACTCAACATTTTTACAGAGAGCAGTCAGCCAATTAATACATGATGTATCCCTACAAAATTTACCAGTAAGATTTATTGTTGATAGATCTGGTATAGTTGGTGAAGACGGTAAGACACATAGCGGAATTTATGATACGTCATTTTTTATGAGCATAAAAAATTTTGTTCTATTATTTCCCGCTACAGAAAAAGAACTCATAGAATGCTTAGAAATTGCAAAAGATTATAATGAAGGGCCAATTGCAATTAGAATTTCAAAGAGTAATGCATACACGTTACCTGAAAAATATAATAGTAGCTATAATGTTAATATAGGAAAATGGAACTTGATAAAACAAGGAGAAAAAATTTTATTCATAACTGTTGGAAGCATGTTAAAAGAAGTTGTAGAAATAGATAGTGAATTGATAAAAATAGGAATAAATGCAACAATAGTATCTGCAACATCAATTAAACCACTTGATGAAAATATGTTAAATAATTTGGTAAATGAATACGAAAAAATATTTGTTATAGAAGAAAATTATAAAGTTAATAGTTTATCTTCATCTATTTTAGAATTTTTAAATGATAATTTCATACAAAAACAAATATATAGAATAGGATTAGAAGAAACAGTAATACCACATGGTAATAGACAAGAATTGTTGAAAGAGTACGGATTGAGTGGCGATAGATTAATTAACAGAATAGGAGACTTTGTTAATGGAGGAAAGAACTAAAAAGTCGTTTAATTTTATTAAAACAATTTTAATGCTTGACGAAGTAAGAGATTTAGAAAAATATGACGATCAAGGTGTTAAAGTTACAGATCATACATATGATGTTCTAGATATTGCTATTAAGATAATTAAAAATAAATACAACACACTTGAAGAGGCAAAAAAATATTTAGATTTTTTTGTTATAAATGTGAGTGTAATTATTCATGATATTAGTAAAGGGAGTATTAGAAAAAGTTCAGAAGAACTTTCACATTCTCAAATGATGAAAAAAAATCCTGAATATATAGTTAAAGAAGTTTTTGAAACTTTAGAGAAAGTTGAAAGTTTGACAGGATATTTTTTGAGAGATGACATTAAAAACAATATAGCCCATGTCGTTTTGACTCACCATGGAAAATGGGGCAAATATCAACCTGAAACTGATGAGGCTAAAATAGTTCATAAAGCTGATATGGAATCTGCAACATTACACAGAATAAATCCTATAAATGCAAACGATATACTTGAGCTTGTACATAAGGGAATGACTTTAGATGAAGTTGAAGTAGAATTGAATTGTTCATCTACTGTTATAAAAGATAGACTTAAAAGATCTAAAAGAATAGTTAGAGTATTAACTAATAAAGAACTTTATGAAATATATAAAGAAAAAGGAGAAGTACCTATAGGGGATGAGTTTTTTGAAACCAGATCCAAAGAAACTAAAGAATTAAAAGAAAAGATGGAAGAATCTGGGTTTTTAAATCTCATGTTAACAAATCCTCTTTTAGAGTATATAGATGATGAAAAAATTTTTAAAAATTAAAAGAAAATTACCGGAACTTTTAGTAGAAGAAGGTTTTTTTGAAAATTTAGATATTGCAAATAGAAATATTATAGCCGGTAATATAGTTTTAAACGAAAAAAAAGTTGATAAGGTAGGAACAATTATTGATATATCTAAACCGTATGAACTCAGACTTAAAAATTCAGTTATGAAATATGTAAGTCGTGGAGGCTTAAAGTTAGAAAAAGCTATAGAGGATTTTTCTATAGACTTTAAGAATAAAATAGTTTTAGATGTTGGAGCATCTACTGGAGGATTTACAGATTGCTCTTTAAAAAATGGAGCAAAATTTGTGTATGCAATAGATGTTGGAACCAATCAACTTAATTGGTCACTCAGAAATAATGAAAAAGTAAAATCTATAGAAAAAATGCATATAAAAAATTTAACAAAAGATAATATAGATTTTCAAGATATAGATGTTATAGTTATGGATGTATCTTTTATTTCTATTAAAACTGTTATTCCGTATTTAATAAAATTTATAAACGAAAATACAGATATTATATTTTTAATAAAACCACAATTTGAAGTTGATAATAAATATTTAGAAAAAGGAATAGTGAAAAGTAAAGAAAAAAGAATTGAAGTAATTTTTGATATAATTTCGTATGCTAAAGAATACGGGCTTTTATTTCAAAATATAACTTTGTCACCTATAAAAGGAGCTAAAGGAAATGTTGAATATTTAGTATATTTTTCTAAAAAAACTAATTCTTTTAGCGAAAAAATATTAAGTGAAAAAATAAAAAGTATGGAGGATACAAAATGAAAATTTTCACAAAAAAAAATGCTATTATTTTTATCAGTTTATTTGTTTTTTCTACAACTATATTTTCTGCACCAGATAAATCTGGATTTCTTTATAATCTAAGAGAATTAAAAGAGATTTCAGATATAATAGATATAATCCAAGAAAATCACGTTAATGATAAAGATATAACTAAAAAAGATTTACTGCAAGGAGCCATAAAAGGAATGATGAATTCTTTAGATGATCCTCACTCTTCATATTTAACTGAAAAAGAACTTACAGATTTTAGAGAGGATCTTAAAGGTAAATACGTAGGGGTTGGAATGGTTATACAGAAAAAAGAGAATGAACCTTTATTAGTTGTATCTCCTGTTGAAGATTCGCCTGCGTATAAAGCTGGAATAAAACCTAAAGATAAAATATTGGAAATAGATGGAGAATCTGTTTATAAATTTACTAGCGATGAATGTGCAAAAAAATTAAAGGGTAAAAAAAATACGAAAGTAAAAATTAAATTATACAGAGAATCTAATAATATGACAAAAGAAATAGAACTTATCAGAGAAGAAATTACTCTAAAATATGTTAAACACAGAATGCTGTCTAATAGCATAGGTTATTTGAGAATAACTCAATTCGGAGAAAACATATACGAAGATGCAAAATCTGCTATAAACGATATGAAGCAAAATGGGATGAAAGCTTTAATATTAGATTTAAGAAGCAATCCTGGTGGAGAAATACAACAATCAGTTAAAATAGCTTCTTTATTTATAAAAGAAGGCAAAATAGTTAGTACAAAGGAAAAAAGTGGCAGAGAAAGAAACTATATGAGGGAAGGAGATTATATGGGAGATTTTCCTCTTGCAGTTCTTGTTAATGGTGGATCGGCTTCAGCTTCTGAAATAGTTTCTGGAGCTATATTAGATTATAAAAGAGGAACATTGGTTGGTGAAAAAACATTTGGAAAGGGAAGTGTACAAAGTCTCATCCCTCTACCTGATGGAGATGCTATAAAATTGACTATAGCTAAGTATTATACACCTAATGGCTCTATGATACACGGTAAAGGCATAAACCCTAATGTGGTTGTAGAAGATAAAGATTATTATTTAATTTCAGATAGTAGTATAATAACAAATATAGATGAAACAAAAAATAAAGAAGATAAAAAAGAATTAATAAAACAATTAAAAGGAAATAAGGTAGCAAATTCTGTCGACACTCATAAAGACATACAACTAGAAAAGGCTAAAAATATACTTTTAGATGAAATGAAAAAGAAGGGGATAAAATAATGTTGTATATAGTAGCAACTCCTATAGGTAATTTAGAAGATATTACTTTTAGAGCTGTTAGGACATTAAATGAAGTTGACTATATTTTTGCTGAAGATACTAGAGTTACAAAAAAGTTGTTAGATGCGTATAATATAAAAAAAACTTTATATAGATATGATGAATTTACAAAAAATCATCAAATTTCTAATATAATAAATTTAATTAAGAACGGAAATAAAATAGCTGTAGTAACAGATGCTGGAACTCCTTGTATATCAGATCCTGGATATGAACTTGTTATGGCAGCAAATAATGAAGGGATTAATGTAGTTCCTATTCCTGGAGCTAGTGCTATTACAACTGCAATTTCTGTTTCTGGAATAAATACCAAAAGATTTTGTTTTGAAGGATTTTTACCTAAAAAGAAAGGGAGACAAACTCTTTTAAAAGAACTTTCTCAAGAAAAAAGAACAATAATAATATATGAATCTCCCTTTAGAGTTGAAAAAACTTTAAAAGATATAGATGAATATATGGGAGAAAGAAAAATAATTATTTTTAGAGAACTTACAAAAATATATGAGGAAGTTATAAGAGGAACAACAAAAGAACTTATAGATAGAATAGAAAAAAAACCCATAAAGGGAGAAGTTGTATTATTTATCGAGGGAGAAGATTAAAATGTCGATGACTTATATAAACTGGTATCCAGGTCATATGAAGAAAACAAAGGATATGATAAACGAAAATATAAAGTTAGTTGATGTAGTTCTAGAAGTTATCGACGCAAGAATACCAATGTCGAGTAGAAATCCTGATATAAAAAAAATATCAAAAAATAAAAAAAGAGTCATAGTTTTAAATAAAACTGATTTAGTAAATAAAGATGAACTTAAATTATGGAAAGAATATTTTATTTATGAAGATAATGCTGATGGTGTTATCGAAATAAGTGCAGAAACAGGTAAAAATTTAAATCTCTTGTATAAAGAAATAGAAAAAGTTAATCATGAAAAAAAAGAAAAATTAAAAGAAAAAGGAATAAAAAATTTAATAAATAGAATTATGGTATTAGGAATACCAAATGTTGGAAAATCAAGATTAATAAACAGAATAGTTGGTAAAAATAGCGCAGGAGTTGGTAACAAACCTGGTTTTACTAAGGGTAAACAGTGGATAAGAATAAAAGATGGATATGAGTTACTTGATACTCCTGGTATATTATGGCCTAAATTTGATAATAGAGAAGTTGGAATAAATTTAGCTATAACTGG
The DNA here is from genome assembly GCA_023389595.1 of Fusobacteriota bacterium. Classification (GTDB taxonomy): domain Bacteria; phylum Fusobacteriota; class Fusobacteriia; order Fusobacteriales; family Fusobacteriaceae; genus Fusobacterium. The sequence goes on along the minus strand of JAEWEF010000019.1, from coordinate 24,245 downwards.
AGCGATAAAAGATGAAATTTTACCAGTGGAAGACATTGCATGTGAATTTTTAAAAAAAATGATATCTTTTGATAAATATGATATAGTAGAAAAAACTTATAAACTTTTACCAGAAGATAGAGATGAAAATGTTTGGTATATAATAGAAAAAATAGCTATTAGGATGGGGATGCTATTAAAAGGGAATAAACCTAACACTTTACAAGCTTGCTACACTCTTCTTAGAGATTATAGATCTGGCAAACTTGGGAAAATTATATTGGAAGATATTCCCCAAAAAAATAAGGAGTAAAAATGGAAAAGTTAAAATTTGATGTAAAACAAGTTCATGAAGATATAGTATCTTATATAAAAAATTACATGAATAAAATAGGGTTCAAAAAAGCTATTATAGGATTATCTGGAGGTGTAGATTCTGCTTTAGTTGCATATCTTTTAAGAGATGCCATCGGAGCAGAAAATGTATTAGCATTAATGATGCCTTATAAAACTTCTAGTAAAGAAAGTTTGGAGCACGCTAAACTTGTTTTGGAAGATACAGGAATTATTGGAGAATTAGTTGAAATAACACCAATGATAGATAGTTATTTTGAAAAAATTGTTGATGCTACTCCTTTGAGAAAAGGAAATAAAATGGCAAGAGAAAGAATGTCTATTTTATACGATTATTCTGCATTTCAAAATAGAATAGTTATAGGGACTTCTAATAAAACAGAAAGAATGTTAGGCTATAGTACACAGTTTGGAGATTCTGCATGTGCCATGAATCCTATAGGTGACTTATACAAAACTCAAATTTGGGAACTATCTAGGTATTTAGGTGTACCGAAGGTAATTATTGACAAAAAACCTAGTGCTGATTTGTGGGAAGGACAAACTGATGAAGAAGAACTTGGACTTACATATGAATTAGCAGATAAAATATTGTTTAGATTGGTAGAAGAAAAAAAATCTTTAAAAGAAGTTATATCTGAAGGATACGATAAAGATATAGTTGAGAAGATTGTAAAAAAAATTAAATTTTCAGAGTTTAAAAGACATATGCCTGAAATTTGTGAAATTCAAAAAAATGGGGAGTAATAATGAAAAATGACAAATTAACAGAAGAATTATTGCAATATCAAAAAGAACAGGAAGAAATAAAAGAAATTGTCGGGTTAATAGGTGGTAAAAAAGATACACAATACAAAATTGTAAGCACATTATTTGTTGTAATATTAGCTGTAATATTAATTGCTGGTATAGTATTTAGAAGAATATCTCCTATGACAACATTTTTAGTGGTTATACTTATAGCTGTATTGAAAATAATATGGTTATTATACGAATCACAAAAATCTATGCATTTTCAGTTTTGGATACTTAATTCATTAGAAAATAGAATTAATGATATAGATAAAAGACAAAGAGAAATTATAAAAATATTGAAACAAGAAAATAAAAAATAATTAAATTTTTAATAATGGAGGAGTTAAATTGAAAAAAACTAAAATTGTTTGTACTATAGGGCCAAAAACAGAATCTGTTGAAGTTTTAAAAAATTTACTTAATTCTGGAATGAATGTTATGAGACTAAATTTTTCTCACGGAAATTATGAAGAACATAAAGCTAGAATAATAAACTTTAGACAAGCAATGTCTGAAACTGGTAAAAGTGGAGCTATATTATTAGATACTAAAGGGCCTGAAATAAGAACTATAAAATTGGAAGACGGAAAAGATGTGAGCATAGTTTCAGGGCAAGAATTTTCTTTTACAATTGATAAAGATTTTATTGGAAATAATAAAAAAGTAGCAGTTACTTATGACGGATTTGTTAATGACCTAAAAATAGGAGATATAGTTTTAGTGGATGATGGTCTTTTAGAAATGGAAGTTATAAATAAAACTGAAAAAGAAATTACTTGTATAGCAAAAAATTCTGGAGAACTTGGAGAAAATAAAGGAATAAATTTGCCTGGAGTTTCAATAAATTTACCAGCTTTAGCTGAAAAAGATATAGAAGATTTAAAATTTGGTTGCGAAAACAAAGTAGATTTTATAGCTGCATCTTTTATAAGAAAAGCTTCTGATGTTGAAGAAGTTAGAAGAGTTTTAAGAGAAAATGGTGGGGAAAGAATACAAATTATTTCAAAGATTGAAAATCAAGAAGGGTTAAATAATTTTGATGAAATATTGAAAGCGTCTGATGGTATTATGGTGGCAAGAGGAGATTTAGGTGTGGAAATTCCAGTGGAAAATGTACCTTTTGCTCAAAAAATGATGATAAAAAAATGTAATGAAATTGGGAAACCTGTTATTACCGCAACACAAATGTTAGATTCTATGATAAAGAATCCACGACCTACAAGAGCCGAAGCAAATGACGTCGCTAATGCAATAATAGATGGAACAGATGCGGTTATGTTATCTGGAGAAACAGCTAAAGGAAAATATCCAAGAGAAGCTGTTGAAGTTATGAATAAAATTTCAATAAAGACAGATCCTATGATAAAAAGTAAGGACATAGGGTATGGAGATACAAGCGATGATGTGACTTTTGCAATTGCAAAAGGGGCCGCTGATATAAGTTCAGTTTTAAATGCTAAACTAATAGTAGTCGGAACTGAATCAGGTAGATCCGCTAGAGATATAAGAAGATATTTTCCAAAAGCCAACATATTAGCCATTACTAATAATGAGATAACTGCAAATCAATTGATTTTAGTTAGAGGAGTTACAAGCTATTTAGATCCTAATCCTGACAATTTAGAAGAATTTTTCAAAATATCTGAAAATGTTGCAAAAAAATTAGGGCTTGTTGAAACTGGAGATTTAATAGTCGCTATATGTGGAGAAAGTGTATTTAAACAAGGAACTACAAATTCTGTTAAAATCATAAATGTAAAATAAGGAGGAAAATATGACTGGAATAGTTAATGTTATAGGGAGAGAAATATTGGATTCTAGAGGGAATCCTACGGTAGAAGTTGAGGTTAGACTAGAATGTGGAGCGGTTGGAGTAGCAGCGGTGCCTTCTGGAGCATCTACTGGCTCTCATGAAGCAGTTGAGCTAAGAGATGGAGATAAATCAAGATATCTAGGTAAAGGAGTACTAAAAGCTGTTAACAATGTAAATACCGAAATTAGAAACACATTGCTTGGAATGGACGCATTAAATCAAGTTGAAATAGATAAAACTATGATAGAATTAGATGGAACTCCTAATAAATCAAGAATGGGAGCTAATGCAATACTTGGGGTTTCTTTAGCGGTAGCTAAAGCAGCTGCAGCAGCTTTAGGACTTCCTCTTTATAAATATATAGGTGGAGCAAATGCAAAAGAATTACCTCTTCCTATGATGAATATACTAAATGGTGGAGCACATGCAGATTCGGCTGTTGACTTGCAAGAATTTATGATACAACCTGTTGGAGCTAAAAATTTTGCAGAAGCAATGAGAATGGGTTGTGAAATTTTTCATAATTTAGGAAAAATATTAAAAAATAATGGAGATTCTACTAATGTTGGAAATGAAGGAGGATATGCTCCATCTAAAATAAAAGGAACAGAAGGGGCCTTAGATATTATATGTGAAGCTGTTAAAGTATCTGGATACAAACTGGGAGAAGACATAACTTTTGCTATGGACGCCGCTGCAAGTGAATTTTGTAAAAAAGATGAAAATGGAAAATTTGTATATCATTTCACAAGAGAAGGTGGGGTAACAAGAACTTCGGAAGAAATGATAGAGTGGTATAAATCTTTAGTTGAAAAATATCCTATAGTATCTATAGAAGATGGACTAGGAGAAGACGACTGGGATGGTTGGGTAAAACTTACTAAAGAATTAGGGAATAAAGTACAAATAGTTGGAGATGATTTATTTGTTACTAACACTGAAAGATTGAAAAAAGGAATAGAATTAAAAGCAGGAAATTCTATTTTGATAAAATTAAATCAAATAGGAACTTTAACTGAAACTTTAGATGCAATAGAAATGGCAAAGAGAGCTGGAATGACAGCAGTTGTATCTCACAGATCTGGTGAAACAGAAGACACTACTATTGCTGATGTAGCAGTTGCAACTAACGCTGGACAAATAAAGACAGGATCTACATCAAGAACAGATAGAATGGCTAAATATAATCAATTGCTACGTATTGAATCAGAACTTGAAACAACAGCACAATTCAGAGGTAAAGAAGTTTTTTATAATATAAATAAATAATATCTAAGGTAATTATAATGAAAAAAATTATAGTTGAAAAAGAATATGACGGTTACGAAATAGGAAATTACTTAAAAGAAAAACATGAATATTCTAGCAGAAGATTAAGAAATCTTGAAATTTATCTAAATGGTAAGAGAATAAAAAATAACTCTAAAAAAATTAGAAAATTAAATAGAATAGTTATAGTTGAAAAAGATAAGACTACCAATATAAGACCTATAAAAATGGATTTAAAAATAGTTTATGAAGATGAAAATTTATTAGTAGTAAATAAAGATCCGTTTTTAGTTGTACATCCAACACAGAAAAAAACAGATATCACTCTTGCAAATGGGATAGTTTATTACTTTCAAGAAACTATTGGTAAAAATATGGTGCCTAGGTTTTTCAACAGGCTTGATATGGATACTTCTGGATTGATAATAATAACAAAAAATGCTCACACACAAACTTTTTTATCTGAAAAAGGTGAAGTTAAGAAAAAGTATATGGCCATTGTTGATGGAATTGTGGAAAAAGACAATTTTTTAATAGATATACCTATAGGAAAAGTTGGCGATGAGTTGAAAAGAATAGAACTTTCTGAAAAAGATGGAGGAAAACATGCTTTAACAGCTATAAAAGTTTTGAAAAGAGACGAAGAAAGAAAAATTTCATTAGTCGAGGCAGAACTTTTTACTGGAAGGACTCATCAAATAAGAGCTCATCTATCTATAATAGGACATACTATAGTTGGAGATAAATTATACGGCAGTAAATTTTCTGATATAAAAAGACAACTATTGCATTCTTACAGTTTAAATTTAAAATTACCAGATGATAATAAAAAATTAGATATTAAAATAGAATTACCCGATGACATGAAAAATTTTTTAAAAGTAAATTAAAATTAATAAACACACGAAAAAATGATTTTTTAAAATATATTCGTGCTGTAATTTGACACAAATTTAAAAAAAGTGTATCATTTATAATATAAAATATAAAAATAAAATTAATGGAGGTATATAATGGCAGTAAAAGTAGCTATTAATGGATTTGGAAGAATAGGAAGATTAGCATTAAGACTTATGTCTGAAGATAAGTCATACGATGTTGTAGCAATAAATGACTTAACAGATGTAAAAACTCTAGCACATTTATTTAAATATGATTCAGCACAAGGAAGATTTAACGGAACAATAGAAGTTAACGAAGAAGGATTCGTAGTAAATGGAGATACAATTAAAGTTTTCTCTGAATCTGATCCTTCAGCATTACCTTGGAAAGAATTAGATGTAGATGTAGTATTAGAGTGTACTGGATTCTTTACAGATAAAGAAAAAGCTGAAGCACATATAAAGGCCGGAGCTAAAAAAGTTGTAATTTCTGCTCCAGCTAAAGGGGATTTAAAAACTATAGTTTATAATGTAAATCATGATATTTTAGATGGCACTGAAACAGTTATTTCTGGGGCGTCTTGTACAACAAACTGTTTAGCACCTATGGCAAAAGTTTTAAATGATAAATTTGGTATAGTTGAAGGTCTTATGACAACAATACACGCTTATACTAATGACCAAAATACTCTAGACTCTCCTCATAAGAAAAAAGATTTAAGAAGAGCTAGAGCAGCAGCTGAAAATATAGTTCCTAATACAACAGGAGCAGCAAAAGCAATAGGATTAGTTATACCAGAATTAAATGGAAAGTTAGATGGATCAGCACAAAGAGTACCAGTTATAACAGGATCTATAACTGAGTTAACTACAATTCTTGAAAAACCTACTACAGTTGAAGAAATAAATAAAGCAATGAAAGAATCTGCAAATGAAACTTTTGGATATACTGAAGAAGAAATTGTTTCTTCTGACGTTATAGGAATAAGATACGGTTCTCTTTTTGATGCAACTCAAACTAGAATAATAACAGTTGGAGATAAGCAACTAGTTAAAACAGTTGCTTGGTATGATAATGAGATGTCATATACATCACAATTAATAAGAACTCTAAAAAAATTCACTGAAATATCTAAATAAATCCTAACTAAGCGGGACAAATAGTTCCGCTTTTTAAAAAAATGGAGGAGTAGAATGGCTAAAAAAATTGTTAGTGACTTATTAGTAAAAGATAAAAAAGTTTTGATAAGGGTTGATTTTAATGTCCCTATTAAAGATGGAGTTATAACGGATGATAATAGAATAGTCGAAGCTTTACCTACTATTAAGTATTTATTAGAAAATGGAGCAAAATTAATAGCTTTTTCTCATCTTGGAAAAATAAAAACTGAAGAAGATAAAAAAACAAAATCCTTAAAAATTGTTTCTGAAAAATTATCGAAACTTTTAAATAAAGAGGTTAAATTTATTCCAGATACTAGGGGAAAAGAATTAGAAGATGCTATATCTAACTTAAAATCTGGAGAAATACTTATGTTTGAAAATACTAGATTTGAAGATATAGACGGCAAAAAAGAATCTGGAAATGATAAAGAGTTAGGTAAATATTGGGCATCTCTTGGAGATTTGTTTGTAAATGACGCTTTTGGTACAGCACATAGAGCTCATGCATCTAATGTTGGTATTGCAGAAAATATAGGAGAAGGGAATAGTGCTGTTGGTTTCTTGGTAGAAAAAGAAATAAAATTTATAGGTGAAGCAGTTGATAAACCTTCAAGACCATTCATAGCTATACTTGGTGGAGCAAAAGTTTCTGACAAAATAGGAGTAATAGATAATTTAATAACAAAGGCTGATTATATTTTAATAGGTGGAGCTATGATGTTTACATTTTTAAAATCTCAAGGTAAAAATGTAGGAAAATCTCTTGTTGAAGATGATAAAATAGATCTAGCAAAACAATTATTAGAAAAATCTAGCGGGAAAATAATACTACCTGTAGACACGGTTGTTGCTGAAACTTTTAGTAACGATGCAGATTATAAATCTGTTAACGTAGAAAATATTCCAGATAATTTTATGGGTCTTGATATAGGAGAAAAAACTATATCTTTATTCAATTCTTATATAAAAAATGCTAAAACAATTATTTGGAATGGACCTATGGGAGTATTCGAAATGAGTCATTTTGCAAAAGGTACTATAGGTATTTGTGAATCTATATCCAGAGTAGATGATTGCATCACTGTAATAGGTGGTGGAGATTCTGCAGCAGCTGCAATCAGTTTAGGATACAGAGATAAATTTAGTCATATATCTACTGGTGGAGGAGCATCGTTAGAGTATCTAGAAGGTAAAGAGCTACCAGGAATAAAATCTATATCAAATAAATAGAGGGGTGCTTTGTGAAATTAAAAGTTAGAGAATATTTAGTTATTGCTTTTATAATTGTCGGAATTTTATGTTTAGTTTTTGAAAGGAAATTTGACCCAACATATTACACTGTAACTGGAATAGGTGATGGTTATGTTGAGGATATTGAATTAGATGTAAAAGCATATAAAAAGAAAAACGGAGATATAAGAGTTGTTAGTATTGATATTAGACATCACGATACAAATTTTATAGCTGACCCAGCATTTTCACATTTAACTGAACAAATTTTTAGTCAACAAAAACATAGTCTTGATGTAGTTGCAGGAGCTACTTCTTCAAGTCTTGGATTTATTGAAGCATATGATGATGCATTAGAACAAATAATATATTTATCAAAAGAACAAAAATAAAAAAACTGCACCTTTATGGTGCAGTTTTTTTACATAAATTCGTATAGATAATTATTTTGTTTAAAGAAAATTTTATTGAGTCTGTTTAAAATTGCATCAGATATATTTATATTTTTTAGTTGAATTAATTCATTTACACTCATATATCCTAACGCAAGTAATGTAAGATCTTCTACGTTAATTTTAATGTCATAATCATTATTGTTTGCAACTTGTATATTTTCATTGCTCAAGTCAAATATTCCATTATTTTCTGGTATGATGTTATCTACCACACATATTCTAATATTTTCTTTTACATTTAATATTTGAAATATTTTTTTGACATTTATTAATCTAGACATCATGAAGTGAGAAAGTTCCTTCTTGATTTTAACTTGATTTTTAAATAGAAAATCAATATTTGAAGATATAACAGAGTTTATTATTACATGATTGCAGTAATCTTTATGAGTAAGTAATAATTTTATAAGTGAAGATTTAATCGATGTATTTATTGCAAAAACTTCTCTAACTTCTATTGTTTTAGAGTTTATACCATAAATTATATATCCATTCATTTTTCCATTTTCGTATGAAACTAAAATACGCATCTTATCGTTAAAACATTCCATTAATAATTTTTTAAAATAAAATTTATCTCTCTTTAAATTAATAAAAATATCTTTCATACAACTATCGTAAACATTAATTAAATCCTCTAGAAAATTATCTAAAGAATTTAATTCTATTTCTTTAAAAGTTAAATTTTTATTTTCGTCTAGTTCGTTTAATTGGGAAATATCAAGACTATAAGTTTCTATAGATGAAAAATATTCAAAGCCAAATTTTCTATAAATAGATGAATCTATGGCACTCAAAAATATAAATGGAAGATTTTTCTTATATGAATTTGTTATAGAAAAATTCAAAAGCTTGCTCATATAACCTTTTTTTCTTTTAGTAATATCCGTTGCGACACCAACAATATAAAAAGTTTCAAAAGTTTGATTATTAAAAGTTACTATATATTTATTTTCGTGTAAAGAAGAAATAACTTCTCCATCTAGCTTTAAGTTTAAGAAGTTATTTTCATTAAAAATATTATTAAAATAAAAATTAATAGTATCTTCATCGTCATTAAATGATTTCATCCAAATATTTTTTGCAATATCCATAGATTTAATATTCCCGTATTCTATTTTCATTCTATTTCCTCCTACTTTATATATGATAATTCATTTAAAAAAAATTTGCAAATTTTAAAAATAAAAGTTGACAAAATAAAAAAAGAATACTATAATAAAAATACTCAGGGGGGGTATGGTATATCAACCCGTAAAAAAAGGAGGAATTAATATGTCAAGTTGTGAATCAATGAAAAAAGGCGAAGTATATGTATGTTCTAGTTGTGGATTTGAAATAGAAGTTAAAAAAGAATGTGGATGCAGCACAGAAGAAAATTGTGCTACTCATACTCATGATCACGAATGTTGTGATTTTAATTGTTGTGGAACGCCTCTTAAATTAAAAAAATAGACGCAAAAAAAATAAGCCCTAGGGCTTATTTTTTTGTGTCTATATTACTTCTAGACATATTTTCTTTTAAAATTATATAATTTTTTGAATTTTTCGTATCATTATTTTTAAATACTTCCGTATTACTTTCAGGATTTAATAATATTGATAAGTCAGACATATAAGAAGATATAAAATTTCTATCCATAAAGTTTGCATTATCAATTAAAAATTGTGAAACACGAAGATCTAGATTTGAATTACTAATTTTAATATTTTTTGCTTCCATTTTAGACATATCAGCTTCTACGTTAAAATTATTGAATGAACTATTATTTGCAATTAGGTATGACATATCCATATCCAGTTCTATATTTTGTAAGTTTAAATTATTTAAAGTTGCTTTTGACATTTCCAAATCGAATTCTGATTTTAATATATTAGATATGTCATTTAAGTTTAGTAGTGAAGTAGATGCAGATATATCAAGTTTTTGCAAATTATTAAATGGACCCTTGACAGTAATTTTAGTTTCGTTTTCTACATTCAATATTTTTTTTGATTTATTTGATTTATTCTCATTATCTAATTCTATTTTTAGTTCTCTTCCGTCTAATTTTACTTCAGGGTAAATAGTATTTGAATTTGTTTCTATTTTAACTTCGAAATCACTTGTATTTGTATTATATAAATTAAGTTCTACAGCATCCACATCTATATCAATTTTTCTGATTGCAGCTGCGTTATATTTTTGATTTAAAAATTCTTTAAGTGGACCTCCAGAATAATTTTTATTTCCTAGATTATTTACAATATCAGAGCCATACTGAACAATTATTTCTTTACCTGGAGTTTTAATTATTTTAGTTAACTGAGATACATTAGCAATTTCTGCAAGAGCAACTTTTGAAAAATTTATTTTATTAAATCCCACTACCATCATAAAAAGTCCAAGTACAGTCATTGCACATCCAAATATAGTTATTTTTTTTATTTTCATAACACTCTCCCTTAAGATACTTTAAACAAATGAATAAATATTTTTACTAAATTAACAATTAGTCTAAAAGCTAATATGAATATTCCTATAGAGAATAAAACTATACCTAATAGAAAAGTTTTCATTGAATACGCCAAAGAAAATAAAGTAAAAAATAGTACGGCAACCACGATTACAGAAACTATTGAAACAGTAAAAATTGTTATAAAAATTGGAATTAATATAGGTAGTAACATCAATAGTAATAAAATAATTATAATTCTTTTTATAATTTTTCTGTCGTTTATTTTGTCGTATTCAAAGCTACTATCAGTGAAGTTATTACTTTTTTTAAATTCTTCTATTATTTTTTTTGGATTATACTTTTCTGGAATTTCATCATAGTCTGAGATATTTTCGTCATCTAAAATTTCTTCATAGTATGACACTAGATTATTTATTTCTTTTGTTGGAATACTGCTTCCTTCTTTTTTCAATCTTTGAATAAATTCCTTCCTAGTCATTGCAGACACCACCTATTATTTCATCTAATATATTTTTAGACTTTAACCATTCGTTTTTGTAAAATTCTAATTGTTGCTTTCCGTCTTCAGTTATATAATAATATCTCCGATTTCTACCATTAAATTGTTTATCGTAGTAGCTAAGATAACCTTTGTTTTGTAGTCTTCTTAAAACAGGATAAAGAGTAGATTCCGATATACATAATTTACTAACTAAAGCACTATTCAATTCATATCCATAGCTATCTTTGATATTTATAACTGACAGGACGCAAATATCAAAAAGTTGAGGACTCAATTCTATCATAATGCTACCTCTTTTCATAATATTTTTTTTAAAAATATATTGTGTTATTTTTTATATTATACAATATATAATATATTTTGAAAAAAAGCAATAAAAAAATTCTGTAATTAACAGAATTTTTTTTAAAAATTATTTAGTTCCTTGTAAACGTTTATTTGCAAGATCTCTTGCTTTATTATATTGGTCATTTGTTATATATTTTTTCATTTCTATTTGACTTCTGATTCTTTCTTTCATTATATCAGCATCTATGATAGCAATTTTGTCAAATAGCTCGTCTATTTGTTTAAGGTTAGCCGACGGATCACTAACAATTAATTTATTAACTTCGATTTCTAACTTTTTTCTTTCCAATACTTTTAATTTATAACTGTTTTCTACAGAAGATACAAGATCTTTAGCCTTTTTAATATTTTCCTTTTTTACTCCAACGGCAATAAGTTCGGATTCTTTTATTAACCCAAAGTCACTGTCAGCAAAAGATACACAAGAAATTAGTAATAATAATGTAAGTATAATTTTTTTCATTATTTGAAGCCTCCATTAAATTTGGTTATTTACAACAAAAAATTCATCAGGACTTATATCCAAAGATTTATCGTTAGATATAAATTCTTCAAACATAGATGATATAGTTGGATTTTCTGTGTAAATATTTTTTTGTTGAATAGCTGCTGGTTCAAAAACAAAATTTTGATTAATAGCAGGTTTAGTATTTAAATTATTATATGTTGAAGTTGCAAATATACCAACAAAGAATACTCCAACAGACATAACAGAAAGTTTTTTATTTTTAGATTTTTCTTGTCTTAATAATTCTTTATAAACATTTGCACGAACTTTATCTTTAGGTGACATATTATTCTCCTCCCATATCTTTTATAGCCTTATAATATATAGATTTAACAGTAGATAAATTAATATTTTTTAATTTTGATATTTCCTGCAATTTATATCCGTAAATATCTTTTAAAATAACAATTTCTTTCGAACGCTGATCCAACAAATCAATTTTTTCTTTTAAAACCATATTAGTTTCAACCGCTACATCTGCGTCATACTCAAGAGCTAAAACATACTCGTTTATTTCCAGAGTATCTTTTTTCTTTTTAAAGAAATCGTAAGTTTTATTGATTGCTATTCTATATATCCAAGTGTATATATTACTTTCATTTCTGAATTTAGAGAGATTTTTATAAACACTAATAAAAACTTCTTGTGTAATATCTTCGGCGTCGTTACTATTTTTAACTATACCTAAAACTTTATAATAAATTTTATCAAAAAATTCTTCAAATATAGTCTCAAAATCCATAGTGTTTTCTCCGTTCAATAGTCTTATACATATTTAGACATAATTTTATATAAAAAAGTTTAACTTGTAACATTATCGGATTTAATAAGATATATTAATTCATTTAATAAATTTTTTTCTGGAACTTTTTTTATAATTTTTCCGTGCTTAAATAAAATTCCGACATTTTTACCGGCAGCTATCCCATAATCTGCTTCTTTAGCTTCTCCGGGACCATTTACAACACAACCCATAACAGCTATTTTTATATTTCTTTTTTCATTTTTAAAATATTCTTCAACTTGTTTTGTAATTGAAATTAAGTCGATTTCTGTTCTTCCACAGGTTGGGCAAGAAATTATTTCTACTCCTTCATTAGATAAACCTAAAACTTTTAAAATTTCTTTTGCAGCGTAAATTTCTTCGACAGGATCTTCAGTTAAAGATACTCTTATAGTATCGCCTATATCATCAACTAAAAGAGAACCTATACCTATTGCAGACTTTATAGTTCCTTGAAATTTTGTTCCAGCTTCAGTAATTCCTAAATGAAGAGGATAATTAGTAATTTTACTTATTTTTCTGTATGAATCTATCATCATTTTTACATTACTAGATTTTAATGATACTACGATATCAAAAAAATTTAAACTTTCTAATAAATTGATGTGATATAAAGCACTTTCTACCATAGCATCAGAAGTAACTCTTTCATATTTTTGTAATATATGTTTTTCTAAAGAACCAGAATTCACTCCTATTCTTATAGGGATGTTTCTTTCTTTAGCTTTAGCTACAACTTTTTTAATATTTTCATCTGATCCAATATTTCCAGGATTAATTCTTAATTTATCTATACCATTTTCTATAGATTTTATTGCTAATCTATAGTCGAAATGTATATCAGCTACAAGTGGTATATTTATACTTTTTTTTATTTTTAAAATATTTTCGGCAGCATCCATATTGTTTACAGTCATTCTTACTAATTCACATCCAACATCTTCAAGTATTTTTATTTGATTTATTGTAGATATTGCATCGGCAGAATTCGTATTAGTCATTGACTGTATAACAATTTTATTTCCACCACCAATTTTTAAATTTCCCACATTGATAGTTCTTGTCTTAGGCATATAAACTCCAAATTATTTAAGATAAGACATAGGATTTTTAGGCACACCATTTTTTCTAATTTCAAAATGTAGGTGAGCACCTGTAACACGTCCAGAATTCCCAGTTTTTCCTATAAGGTCTCCCTTATTTACGTGTTCTCCAACTTTAGTAGATATAACACTCAAATGAGCATATCTAGTTTCATATCCATCACTATGTTTTATTATGATTATTTTTCCGTAACCACTCATATAACCAGCAAAAGTAACAGTTCCAGCTTTAGATGCTCTTAAAGGAACAAATTTTGCAATTAAGTCTACACCAGTGTGTAATATATATTTTTTTAAAACTGGGTGATATCTATTTCCGAACGGACTAGATACTCCCACATATCTAACTGGAAATGCAAAACCTGATGAACCACCAGAGGCGGTTATTTTTGGATTAGTTACAGCATCATTTTGAACTTTTTTACTACCACCTTTAGAAGATGCAGTAGTTTTATTTTTCTGAGCAGGTTTTGGAGGATTCTCTATTTCCATATATCTTTTATAATCAACGCCCTTAAGAAATATTTCCATACCTAATGCAATTTTTTTTGGTTCAATGTCGTTGTAATCCGTTATATCCGTAAGTTTAATTTTATACCTCTGTGCAACTTTGATTAAGTAGTCTCCTTTTTTAATTTTATAAAAAAATCCATCTTCACTAGGTATATTTAAAGTTTCACCAGCTTTTAATTTTCCGGTTCTAACACTAGGGTTATTTATTTTAATCGTGTCTACACTAACATTCATCTTTTTAGATATCTTATCTAAATTATCTCCACTAACAACTTTATATTTATTTATAGTTACAGTTTTTTTACTTGATATTTGTGACTTTTTATCTGGTTCAAATTCGTAAGTTTTCGAAAAAGAATAAAAGTTTTCATCCAACACTACAAAACCACCATTTTCGATAACGGATGCTTCGAAATAGTCTGTGTATAAATTGACGTCTGTTATTTCTTTATTTGAAATACTCACATATCTATAAAGTAGTATAGTATTTATAGAAATAAGTACAAATATTAGAGCTGTTTTTATTTTTCTTTTCATACTGTTTTCTCTCTTTTCTTTTTAGAATATAGCTCTAATAATTCGCTATTAGAGTTTGTTTTTTTAATGCTTTCTATAATTTTGTGTGTAGCATTTACTTTATCTAGGTCCTTAATGCATCTTCTTAACGACCATATCATTTCTAAAGAATTTTTATCCATTAATAGTTCTTCTTTTCTCGTTCCAGATCTCTGTATATCTATAGCTGGAAATATACGCATTTCTGAAAGAGTTCTATCGAGTTGTATATCACAATTTCCTGTAGATTTAAATTCTTCGAAAATTACTTCATCCATTTTAGAACCAGTATCGATGAGCACTGTTGCTATTATTGTAAGACTACCTGAATTTTGTATATTTCTAGCAGTACCAAAAAACTTTTTTGTTTCGTGAAGAGCTGAAGGATCTATACCACCAGAAAGCAACTTTCCACTAGAAGGAATTACCGTATTATAAGCTCTTGCAAGTCTTGTTAAAGAATCCATAAGAATTATAATATGCTTTCCATCTTCAACAGAATTTTTTGCTGTTTCGATAACTTCTTCAGTAACTTTTAAATGATTTTTAGGATCCATATCAAAAGTAGAAGAAAAAACTTTTGCGTTAGGTACATTTAATTTTATATCTGTAACTTCTTCAGGTCTTTCATCTATAAGTAACATCCAAACCTCACAATTTTTTTCATTTTCTATTATGGCGTTTGCAATATCAATTAAAAGCGTAGTTTTACCAGCTTTAGGAGGAGCGATAACAAGTGCTCTCTGTCCTCTACCTATAGGAGCTACTAGGTCAATAATTCTTCCTGAAATATTATTCTTTGAATTTTCTAATTTGATTTTTTGATTTGGATATGAAGGTATGAGTTCTTCAAAAGGGACTCTTTTTTCTGCAAAAAGAGAATTTTTGTTATTTACTTTTAAAATTTTTTTAATAGCATCATTTTTATCATCTCGTAGTAATCTTATTTCTCCATATACGATATCACCATTTCTTAGTTTAAATTTTTTAATTTGGGATGAAGAAACATATATATCTCTACCAAGACTTGTTGACCTTAAAAAGCCATAACCATCGTGAAAAATTTCTAGAGTACCATATTCGAGGGCACTATTTTCTTTTTGTAAATAATTATTTATACAGTCTATTATTTCATTTTTTTTAGCATTTGATTTTATCTTAATTTCAAGTTGCTCCGTAATATATTTCAAATCTATTATTTTCATATCTTCCAATAATAACGTAGGTGTTTCTTCACAAGTCATAAATTCACCTCTAATTTATAATATCTCCATAAAGAGTCCAAGTTTTACATTCATTTATTTTAACATTTACAAATTGTCCTTTAAGACCTAAGCTACCTTTAAAAAGAACAATTTTATTTGTCGAAGTTCTGCCAGACAAAACTTCTTTATTTTTTTTGCTAGGACCTTCAACTAAAACTCTAACAGTTTTATTTAAATATTTTTTACTTTCGTTTAGTGAACATTGATTTTGTACTTCTATAAGACGTTGCAATCTTTCTTTTTTTGTTTCTTCATCTATTTGATTTTCCATTTTTGCAGCTGCAGTACCTTTTCTTATAGAGTACATAAACATAAATGAATTATCAAAACTTACTTTTTTTACAACATCTAAAGTTTCAAGAAAATCTTCTTCAGTTTCTCCAGGGAATCCAACTATTATATCAGCGGTTAGTGCAACTCCTTCTATTTTTTCTTTTATTTTATTTGCTAGAGCAAGATATTTTTCTTTAGTGTAACCTCTGTTCATTTTTTTTAGTATATTTGTTGATCCAGACTGAAGTGGTAAATGTAAACATCTAGAAATTTTTGAATTTCTTGCTATAGCGTCTATTACATCATCAGTAAAATCTCTTGGATGAGGCGAAACAAACCTCACAATAAAATCTCCTTCGACTTTACAAATTTCATCAAGCAATTTCGCAAAAGAATCTCCATTTTTAAAATCTTTACCATAAGAATTTACATTTTGACCAAGCAAAACAATTTCTTTTGCTCCTTTTTGAACATATTTTTCGACATCGGCAACAATTTCAGCAAGAGGAACAGAACGTTCTCTTCCTCTAACATAAGGAACTATACAAAACGAACAAAAGTTATTGCAACCGTAAGTTATAGAAATTGAAGCGGAGTTATCCGAACCAAAATCTGCATCTATTCTTGGTGGCAAAACATCTTCATTGTCTGTATAAATTTCGTGTGCGTTTTCGTTGTTTTCGATATTTTCAATTGCTTGAGGCAGTCTACCTATATTTTGATTTCCCATTATTATATCTATAATAGGAAATTTTTTAATAAGTTCTTGCCCTTGCTCTTGAGCAAAGCAACCTGTTACACCTATTATTGCATTATTTTTTTCTTTTATTTGTTTTAAATCTCCTATTTTTCCAAAAATTTGTGTTGCAGCACCTTCTCTTACTGTACAAGTATTTAGAAAAATAGCATTTGATTCATCTATATTTTCAGTTATTTCATAACCCATATTTTGTAAAATGTTTTTTATTTTAGCACTTTCGTTTACGTTCATTTGGCAACCGTAAGTAATAATTGTAGCTTTTTTCACTGTTTCCTCCAATAATATTTAAGTAAAATTATTATTATTATATCATATTTAAAAAGACTAATAAATTACTTT
Source organism: Fusobacteriota bacterium (assembly GCA_023389595.1). Classification (GTDB taxonomy): domain Bacteria; phylum Fusobacteriota; class Fusobacteriia; order Fusobacteriales; family Fusobacteriaceae; genus Fusobacterium. The sequence continues at coordinate 6,896 of JAEWEF010000019.1, read as the reverse complement.
TTTAATAAAAAAATAATACCAAATGATATATCTCCGTTATATTAGAGTGTATTTATTAAAAAAAAAGTTTAAAAAAACACGCTAAAAATTTTAGCGTGTTAAATTATTATAAGTTATAAATTTTAGAATATTTTTCTTTTAGATAATCTATATAATATTTTGGATTAAGCTCTTCTCCTGTTACATTTATTATAATTTCTTCCGTATCTTTTAATTTTCCATATTTATGAATTTTATTTTTCAGCCACTCTCTTATTACTTTTACATTTCCAGATTTTAGAAGATTATCTACGTCAATTTCTTTTTTCATGGTGTTATATATTTGAGCTGCATAAGCGTTACCCAATGCGTAAGAAGGGAAATATCCGACAAGTCCAGTTGGCCAATGTACATCTTGCATAACTCCAAGATTATCATTTTCAGGAATAATACCTAAATATTCATACATTTTATTTGCCCAAATTTTTGGTAAATCTTTCATATCAACATTTTGATTAAAAATCATTTTTTCTATTTCGTATCTTACCATTATATGTAATGAATACGTTAGTTCATCCGCTTCTGTTCTTATTAAACTTGGTTCGACAACGTTTATATCTCGATAAAAATCATCAAGAGGTATATTTTTAAGCTGAGGATAAAATTTTTGAGCATCACTGTATATATGCTCCCAGAAATTTTTATTTCTTCCTATAATATTTTCCATAAATCTTGACTGAGATTCATGAAGTCCCATAGATCCCCCACCACCAAGTAAAGTATCGACAAGTTCATCTCCAGTTTGTTGTTCATATATTGCGTGTCCTAATTCATGTATACTACTAAATAAACTAGAAAAAGGAATTTTTTCAATATATTTAGTTGTAAATCTAACGTCATTTTTATCCAAGTTTGTAGTAAACGGATGTTCACTTTCGGCTACAATACCTCTATCAAAATCGAATCCTAAATAATCACAGATATATTTGTTGAATTTTTTTTGAGATTCAGTGTCGATAGAAAAATTAAGAGTACTTTCAATTTTATTTTCTTCTTTTTTCTTGATTATTTTTTTTAGTAGTGGAACAATTTCTTCCTTTAATTGATTAAAAAACTTATCAAGTTTTTCGACAGTCATATTTTTTTCGTAGTCATTTAACACTACATCATATAAATTTTTTTCATTCTTTTTTCTGTAGATAGCAAATTTTTTGTTGTATTCAAAAACTTTTGTGTAAGGCTCTAGCATAAGAGAAAAATCGTTTTGTTTTTTTGCATCCTCCCAAATACCTTGATTCAATGCACATACGGAAGTATATTTTTCATATTCTTCCGCAGGGATACTTTTCTTCTTTTCTATTTCTTCGTAAAGTATTTCTACTTCTTTTTTTTCTATCTCAGTTAAATCTGATCTTTCTTTCATTCTGTTAACTATATCTGTAAACTCTTGAGAAGTAGATAGAGAATAACTTTGCATTGAAAGGTCAGTAACTATATCTGCCATAAGTTTTTGTGATTTTTTTGGGGCTTTTGTTTCTAGCTCCCATAAAACTAGAGCTAGATTAGATTCTATTAGTTTCTTTTTTAAAATTAATTCTCTAAATTTTTTTTTATCATCCATAAGTTCTCCTTCTACTTAATAGCTTCTTTAGAAATTAAATCACCAGTGTGTATTAGATTATCATCTTCGTACACTTCATAAGTTCCGATTTTTTCTCCAACGTAAATATTTAATTTTAAACTATTTCTGACATGTAATTTTATATTAAAGCTTTTATCTTTTTGTGCAATTTTATAAAAATTATCCTTCGGATAAGCATTAACATAAATTTCCGTATTTGGAACTTGTAATTTTCCAAGACTTATATTTTTATCTGTCACTTGAATTTTTTCATAATTTTCATGGAATATATCAAGTATGTTTAAAACTGTATTATCTCTAGATTTATAAGAATTTCCTCCCATTACTACCGTTATAGTATCCATATTGTTATATTTGCTAGCTATTGTGATATTATATTTTGCCTCGTTGTGAAATCCAGTTTTTATACCATAGATTCCTTTTTCTCCCAGAATATGATTTCTGTTACGTATAGAAATTTTATTGTTATAAATTTTTGTATTTTTTGTACCAGCTATTTTTATGTATTCTTTATATTTAAGAGCTTCTATAGATAATTTATATACACCTCTTGCAGTACCAGAGTCCATAGGCTTTTTTGTCATACGAGTTGGTAATCCAGCAGGAGTATAATATTTTAATTCTTTATCTAATTTAAGTGCTTTAGCTTTTTTGTTCATTCTGGAAACAAAGGCACTAACTTTTCCTTTTCCGACGTGTTTTGCTATTGCATATGTAGCATTATTTGCCGAATATATTGCAGATGCTTTTATTAAATCGCTTAATAAGAAAACGGAACCACTTTTCATAGGGATTCCGCTACCACCTATACTTGCAATATCTTTTGTAATTTTCACTTTGTCGTTTAGAGAAACTTCTTTGTTTCTTATTGCATCAAAAGTAACCATAAGAGACATAACCTTTGTTACTGATGCGAGTGGATAAAATTTATCAGCGTTTCTAGAGAAAAAGATATTTCCATCTAAGTCGCCTATTATAGCAGCTCTAAAATTATCTTGTAGAGTCCAATTAATTTTTCTTATTTCATTATTTCCGGTTTCGCTTATAAAATTTTCTTTTTGTTCAGAATTATCTTCAACTGGAATTTCGTTATCATCTATATATAATGAGTGATCAATATCAATAACTTCTTCTCCATTCTGTACGGTTTTCTCACTTGGTTCATTAGTGTTTTTAGTTTCATCTACCTCTAAATTATTTTCTAAATCTATTAAAAATTGTTTAGAGTAATCTTCTATAGTTTGTATTTCAGTAATTTCAGAATTTGAAGTGGCAGTATTCAAAACAAATAAAAGAGAAAATAATATAAAAAATTTTTTAAACATTTTTCGCTCCTAAAAAATAAATTAAGTATATTTTTCATTATATCACAATAATCATTTTTTATTAAAATAAATTAATTAGAAATTTAAACTTGAAAAAACAAAGTAAAAAAGTGAGTTTTTAAACTCACTTTATAAAGGTTTATTCATAGATTATTTTTTTGCGTCTCTTTTTGAAATATAATCTTCTATTGCCATTTTTATAGCTTCCTCAGCTAAAACTGAGCAATGCATTTTTACTGCAGGAAGTCCACCAAGTGCATCTATAACCATTTTGTTAGTTATTTTTAATGCTTCGTCTATATTTTTTCCTATTATTAAATCTGTAGATACAGAAGAACTTGCAATAGCTGAAGCACAACCAAAAGTTCTAAATTTAACATCAGTTAAAATATCGTTGTCAACTTTTATAAAAATTTCCATTATATCTCCACAAGATGGATTACCAACTTTACCATATCCGTCAGGATTTTCTATTACTCCAACATTATGAGGGTTCATAAAATGTTGCATGACTTTTTCAGTGTATTGCATAAATTTCATCTCCTTAAATTTTTAATTTTTATTTATTGTTAACAAAAGCGTTCCACAGAGGAGAAATAGATCTTAATTTAGATATAATTTCCTCTAAGCAGTCAAGTGTATAATCTATTTCTTCTTTTGTATTGTACTTTCCTAAAGAAAATCTAAGAGTTCCGTGAGCACATTCGGCTGGAACACCCATAGCCAATAAAACATGTGAAGGTTGTAAATCATCTGAAGAACAAGCAGAACCAGAACTTACAGCTATACCTTTTAAACTAAGACTGATTAGCATAGATTCTCCCTCTAAGAATTTAAATGTTATACTAGATGTCCCCGGAAGTCTTTTTGCATTTTTTCCATTTATTACAACTTCTGGAATTCTTTTTAATACTTCCTCTTCAAAGTAATCTCTTAAAGCTTCTAGTCTTTTCCATTCATTTTCCATATTAGAAACGGATATTTCCAACGCTTTAGCTATCCCAACTATATAAGGAACATTAGAAGTTCCTGGTCTTCTTCTATTTTCTTGGTTACCACCTGTTATAACTTTTCCGAAACGAATACCATCTCTTTTGTATAAAACTCCTATACCTTTTGGTGCGTGGAACTTATGTCCAGCAAAAGAAAGTAAATCTATTCCCATTTCTTCTGGATATATTGGTAATTTACCAACAGCTTGAACGGCATCAACGTGGAATAAAATTCTATGTTCTTTAGCTACTTTAGCTATTTCTTCTATAGGTTGAAATGTTCCAGTTTCGTTATTTGCAAACATAACACTTATAAGTATAGTATCTTTTCTAATTGCTTTTTTAAGCTCATCTAATTTTACAACACCATTTTCATCAACCGGAATGAAGGTTATATCAAATCCTTCCTCCATTAAATCTAAAAAAGTATTTTTTATTGCAGGGTGTTCTATCGAACTAGTAATTATGTGCTTACCTCTATGTTTGTAAGCTCTAACAACACCTCTAACGGCTAAGTTATCTGATTCACTACCAGATCCTGTAAAAATTATTTCGCTTGGTTTAGCTTTTAAAATTCTAGCAATAGTTTGTCTCGATTTATCAACTGCATCTCCGGTTTCTTTTCCAAACAAATGCATGCTAAACGGATTGCCGTAATGTTCACAAAAATATGGAATCATTGCATCTAAAACTTCTTTATCAACTTTTGTAGTTGCGTTATTATCTAAATAAACATTCATTTTAAGTATCATCTCCCAAAATTATATCATAGTTTATAACTAATATATAACATTGTTTATTTAAAATGTCAAGAATTAATTTAAAAATAAAATTTAAATATCAACTACTAAAAATAATATTGATAAAAGTATCAATATTGGTAATTTATATTTAAATTTTTTCTCCGTATTTGCAAAATTCTTTTATTTCACATTCGTTGCATTTTGGCCTTCTAGCAATACATTTATCTCTACCTTGTAAAATAATGTAATGCGAGTAATCTATCCAAGATTTTTTTGGAACTATTTTCATAAGTTCTTTTTCTATTTGAATTACATTTTGTGTGTTGACCAATCCTAAAAGATTAGAAATTCTTCTAACGTGGGTATCAACTGTAATCCCATCTGCTAGTCCCCAAATTTCTCCTCTGACAACATTTGCAGTTTTTCTACCAACACCTGGCAAAACAACAAGTTTTTCCATTTCTTTTGGAATTTCACCATTATATTTTTCGAGTAATTCTATTGCACAGTTTTTAATATTCTTTGCCTTATTTCTAAAAAAACCTGTGCTCATAATATATTCTTCAAGTTTTTTTATATCTATATTTGCAAAATCTTCTACAGTATTTATCTCTTTAAACATTTTTTCTGTAACTATATTAACCCTTACATCTGTGCATTGAGCAGATAAAATAACTGCAACAAGTAATTCAAATGGCGAATTATAATTAAGTGCACATTTAGGTTTGCCAAATTTTTTTTCTAATTCTATTAATATATTTTTAACTCTTTCTTTTTTAGTCATAACTTTCCTTAAATTTTTTCATATAAACAATTCATAGACTAAATAATTAAGACCGTCATAAGTTTCTTCATCTATTTTTTTAAAATTAAGATCTTCAAAAAGATTAATAGATATATTATTTTCTGGTAATATGTTTGCAATTATGTAACTAATATTTTTATTTTTTATTTTTAATTTTTCAAAAGTATTTTGTAAAATTTTTTTCGCAAATTTTTTGCTTCTGTTTTCTTTGCTTATAAATATAGAAACAGTTGCTTTATTATTTTCAATTTCATACCTAACTGTTCCTATAAAATTATTTTTGTCATCTTTTGAAATATAGAAAACATAATTATCAGAATTTATAATAAATTTATACCATTTTTTATGAGCGTCACGTAATTTTTCTTTTTCTTGTGGAAAATTTCTTTCGACAAAATCTTCATGTATAAATTTATAAATTACATCTATGTCATCTTCTTGAATTTCTCTAATAGATATCATTTTATTTTTATTTGCTCCAAATAATATTATAAATTTTCTTTTTACCTATTTTTAATAGTCCGAAAGTTTCTTCAGAAACTGTATAATTAACATCTTTTAATTTATTATCATTTAAAGACATTCCATTTTGTTCTATCAGTCTTCTTCCTTCACTTTTAGTTTTTAAAATTTTGTTTTCAACTAAAATATCAAGAAAATTTCTATTTAAATCTGAATTTTTAAGTTCTATTGTAGGTGCGTTGCTCAAATCTTTTCCTGAACCAAATAGAGCTTCGGTTGCATCTTGAGCTTTTTTTGCTTCTTCTTCTCCGTGAACAATTTTAGTAACTTCGTAAGCAAGAACTTTTTTAGCTTCGTTTATTTCAGCGTCTTTTAGTGCTGATAATTTTCTAATTTCATCCATAGGTAAAAAAGTTAATAAACAAAGACATTTTTCAACATCTTTATCATTTATATTTCTCCAATATTGATAAAATTCATAAGGAGTTGTTTTTTCTGGATCTAACCAAAGGGCTCCCTTGGCAGTTTTCCCCATTTTTTGTCCTTCAGAATTTGTAAGTAAAACCGAAGTCATTGCATAGGCTTGTTTTTGGTCTTTTTTTCTTATTAATTCGACACCGGCTATCATATTAGACCACTGGTCATCTCCACCAAGCTGCATAGTACATCCGTATTTTCTATTTAATACTAGAAAATCATATCCTTGCATCAACATATAGTTAAATTCTAAAAAAGAAAGTCCGTTTTCCATTCTCGATTTAAAACATTCGGCAGCAAGCATTCTATTTACAGAAAAATGTGATCCTATATCTCTTATAAAATCGATATAGTTTAAACCAAGCAACCAATTAGCATTATTTTCAAGTATGGCTTTATCATCAGAAAAATCTATAAATTTTTCCATTTGTTTTTTTATAGCTTGAACATTTTTATCTATTATTTCTTTAG
>JAEWEF010000094.1 GCA_023389595.1 Fusobacteriota bacterium | reverse complement strand
AGTTAGTGAAGTAAGTCCAGTTCTTCCACCAGCAGCAACTCCGCTTGTAGATTCTATAAAACTAGTTACATTAGAAGTTCCGAGAGTAGCACCAACTATCGTACCTATAGCATCTGAATAAAACATTCTATCCATATTGTATTCTCTATTTGTACTAGATTTTATATTATTGCAAACAGCAATAAGTGTTCCAGCAGTATCAAAAAAATCAACAAACAACATTGTGAAAATAATTATTATTGTTTCTGGTTTTTTAATAATTGATTTTAATCCTAATATGAATGCTCCTACAACAGAAGTATCAAAATCAGCGCTTACTATTTGTGTGGGTGTTTGTGGCATACCAGAAATTCCGAATTTTCCTAAAATAACACCGACTATCGCAGTTATAAAAAGACCTATAAAAACTGCAGATTTTACTTCTAAACTCATTAAGATAATAGTGATTATTAGTCCAAACAGTGCTAACATTACAGTTGGGTTTCTTAGTGTTCCAAGAGATACTAGAGTTGAATCGTTATTAACTATAACCCCCATCTTAACAAGTCCTAAAAAAGCTATAAAAAATCCTATTGCAGCCCCTATAGATTGTTTTAGATTGTAAGGGATTGCATTAACTATTATTTTTCTAAGACCAAGCATAGATATAAGCAGGAAAATGACTCCTGATAAAAAAACCATAGCAAGAGCTTCTTGATAAGTATATCCGTAACTTAATACTACAGTATATGTGAAAAAAGCATTAAGTCCCATACCTGGAGCTAAACATATAGGCGAATTTGAAAATAACGCCATAAAAATTGTAGATGCAGCTGCTGATATTGCTGTTGCAAAAAATACGGCTTTAGGTGGAAGACCCGCAGCACTTAATATACCAACATTTACACCCAAAATGTAGGCCATAGTTAAAAATGTAGTAATACCAGCTAAAATTTCTGTTTTAACAGTTGTACCGTATTCTTTAAGTTTAAAAAAATCAGACATAAAAAAAACCTCCAAGTGATATAGTGATACCAAAAGAAGACTCTCAGTATCGTAGTTCTAGATTAGGCTCTAGAGTAGAAACGTCTTTGCCAAATAAAAAGACTTATACGAAAACATTATAAAATTACAGGACGATTATATCATTTTATACGAATGATGTCCAGTATATTAATATGTTAGTATTTTTGAAAATATTTAATACAAAAATGACTTGTTTAAGAATACGTTTTTTATTATTCTAGACTTACTTTTAGTAAAATTGGGTTATGATCTGAATTTTCAAAGTCTAAATCTATAGTTTTTATTTGATTAACTTTTATATTTGGGGTTACTAAAAATCCGTCTATAACACCAATTATAGTATTTTCTGAACCTTTAATGTAAGGTTTGTTGTTAACCCTATATGTAGGGGCTGTGCTATCTGACACTAAATTAAATTTTTTTCCATCCTCTCCTAAATCTAATTGTTTAGAAGTCCAAATGTTTGAAGGGATTCCATCGCTATTAAAGTTATTTAAATATTGATTCCAGTCTCCGCCTGCTATAACATAGTTGCCTTTTTCAAACTCTTCATTAAAAATAGAAAGTAAAGCTTCAGTTTGAGCTTTTTTACCTGAACCGTCATCGTACGCTTCAAGATGTAAATTTATTAGAGTTAATTTCTTGCCATTTGTTAATTGAAATTCGTTCATTAACAAGCATCTTTTTAAATTTGCCAACCTAACAGGATATTTAAAAGGGACTGGCAAAGAAATTCTTTGTGATATAGTAGGAATATATTTTGATGCTGAATATAAACCTGATTTCACTTTTCCTATTGGAGGTATTGGATAAGGAACGTAGTTAGTATTAAAATTAAATGCAAATTGACTTTTTAAATTTAAATTTTCATCGAACATATTTTTTTGATTTATAAAAAATGATCTTTTTGAACTTAAATCAACTTCTTGCAGCATTAAAAAATCTGGAGAATATTTTTTGATTGTTTCGATAAACACATTCATATTTTCTAAAACTTTATTTTTATCGGTAGGATTTACCATTGATCCACCGTCCATAAAAAAATCTTGGTCCTTATCAAGTCCTGCATAACCAATATTCCAAATCATAAGATTGAAATTTTTTGCACTGATAGGTGCAGTTATATTTTGTTCTATAATTTCTACTTTAGCAGGTTTATATTCAGTAATTGTTAAATAACCTAAAAGAGCACAAAAACCTATCGCTAGCAAAAATATTATGCTAAAAAATATTTTAAAAAATCTTTTCAATTTTTTACCTCCAATTTAAAATTATTTTAATTGTAAAAATTATTTTTTAATTTTTGTTTGCTTTTAGTATAACATATTTTTTATATTTTATTTTACTAAATAATTTTTTTGGCATATAATTCTAAAAGGTGATAAAAATGTTAAAAAAAGTCTTGATTTTATTTTTTTCTGTTTTTTTATTTTCTTGTCAAAGTGTAGAAAAAAATTTTTTATCTAAAAATGAAAAAATAAATTTTCAAAAATTTTTACCAAAAAATTTGGGAGATTATTCTCAAAAAGAAATAAAAAATTTAAATAAAAATACTGTGCAAGCAATTTATCAAAATATTTATGTTATGGGAGTTTATCCAGAAATAAAAATTAACAAATCGAAAGAAAAAACAAAAAGTGAAATTGGTTTTGAAAATTATCAAAAACTTAATAAAAATATAAATGGTATAAATGTTACTATGTTTTGTAAAAATGATTATGTGAAATCTGCATTTTGGTACAAAAATAATTTTTTCTATTCTTTTGAAACTAACAATAAAGGAATTTATGTAAATGATGAAAAATTAATTGATATTATTATGTCTATCAATTGAAAAAAATATTAATAAATGTTATAATTTAAAAATTAAAAAAAACAATTGGAGTGTTCGTTATGAAAGATTTTTATATAAAACTTAATAAGATTAGAATAATAACCAATTAGTTTATAAATTAAATGAACACTATAATTTGAATTAACTATTTGGAGGGGAAATATGAAAATAAAATTTTTAGATGGAAACATTAAAGAATATGAAAATAATATAAATATGTTCGAAATTGCAAAAGGTATTAGTAATTCTCTTGCTAAAAAATCTGTTGCAGCAAAAATAGACGGGAAATTAGTTGATATGTCTTATATTTTAGATAAAGATGCTGAAGTTGAATTCATTGATGGAGAAAGTGAAGAAGGAGAAGAGATTATAAGGCATTCTACTTCTCATCTTATGGCTCAAGCTGTAACTAGACTTTTTCCTGGGACAAAAGTAACAATAGGACCAGCAATAGAAAATGGTTTTTATTACGATTTCGATCCTGTAAAACAATTTTCTGAAGAAGATTTAGTTTTAATAGAAAATGAAATGAAAAAAATAGTAAAAGAAAATATAAAAGTTAACAGAGTTGTTATGAATAGAGAAGAAGCTATTAAACACTTTGAAGATTTAGGAGAAACTTATAAGGTTGAAATTATAAAAGATATAAATAACGACGAAGAGTTAACTTTTTATACTCAAGGAGATTTCATAGATCTTTGTAGAGGGCCTCACGTTCCTTCAACAGGTTATTTAAAAGCTTTCAAATTAAGAACTGTTGCTGGTGCATATTGGAGGGGAGATTCAAAAAATAAAATGCTTCAAAGAATATATGGTTATGCATTTTCTAATGAAGCAAGATTAAAAGCTCATTTAAAATTTATGGAAGAAGCTGAAAAAAGGGATCACAGAAAATTAGGAAAAGAGCTTGAATTATTTTTTGTTAGCGAGTATGGGCCAGGATTCCCATTTTTCTTACCAAAAGGTATGATATTTAGAAATGTGTTAATCGATTTGTGGAGAAAGGAACACGAAAAAGCTGGGTATCAACAACTTGAAACTCCTATTATGTTAAATAAAGAACTTTGGGAAACTTCAGGACACTGGTTCAATTACAGAGAAAATATGTATACCTCTGAAATAGATGAGTTAGAATTTGCAATAAAACCTATGAACTGTCCTGGTGGAGTTTTAGCATTTAAACATCAACTACATTCATATAAAGATTTACCAGCTAGATTGGCAGAGCTTGGTAAAGTTC
>JAEWEF010000053.1 GCA_023389595.1 Fusobacteriota bacterium | reverse complement strand
TTACAAGCAGGGGGTCACAGGTTCAAGTCCTGTTGAGACCACCATTACTGGGGGTGTAGCTCAGTTGGTTAGAGCGCATGCCTGTCACGCATGAGGTCGCGAGTTCGAGCCTCGTCACTCCCGCCATTTATTTTAAACATAAAACGGTATGATTTTCATGCCGTTTTTTTATTTTTATTTAACAGAATTGGAACTAACGGAAAAAATAAAATATTTTAATAAAAAAGCTTGAAAATAAATCATTTAAGTGATATAATAATGCAAATTATTTTAAAAAAGTACAAAAGGTATGAATAATGAAGAAAAAATTTTATGCATATTTGTTAGTTAACGAAAATGTTTCTGGTATAGTTGACAATTGGGAAGAATGTAAAAAGATAGTAGACTCTAAGCCGGCAAGATACAAATCTTTTACCACATATGAAGATGCAAGCAATTGGCTAGAAAGTGGTGCAAAGTACGAAAAAAAATTGATAGAAAAAGAAAAAATAGATAGAAGTAAATTGGATGACGGAATTTATTTTGATGCTGGTACAGGACGTGGAAGAGGTGTTGAAGTAAGGGTTACCAATAAATTCGGTGATAGTTTACTAATGCAGAATATGTATAAAAATAAACTCATTTTGAACGAATTTCAAAATTTTGAACTTGGTTTTGAAAAGACAAATAATTATGGAGAATTGTTAGGCCTTTATGTTGCACTCGATGTAGCAATTTCAAACAAACAAATGAAAATTTTTGGAGATAGTCATCTGGTTCTATTTTTTTGGAGCGTGGGCAGATATCATCCAGAAAATTTAGATGAGGCAACTGTAAGATTGATAGAGGCAACTATTCAAAAAAGAAAAGATTTTGAAAAAATGGGAGGAAAAATTTTTTACATAGCTGGAGATGTTAATCCGGCAGATCTAGGTTTTCATAAGTAGGGAGAGTTATGAAAAAGTTTGAAAAAGCTTTTACACTGCACGAAATAATTTTTTCTCTTTTAATACTAATTATCGTTTCAAATTTTTGTTACATAAAATATATAGATTTTAGAGACAATTACAATATTAAAATTGCCAAGAACGCTATAAACGAAGTATTTTTTTTATCATCTAACCTCTCTCTTAAAAATAAAACTTCATACATAGTTGAATTTGATAACTATACGGCGGAATTGAAACTTTTTCAAAAAGGAAAAAAAGAATTAATCAAAAATTATAAATTGTCGGATAAATTATCGTATATCACAACGGATACAAATCAATCTCGTTATATAAGGAGAGAGTTTACTGCCGATGGGAATATAGCAAAATCTTTTAGCGTTTATATTTGTGATAGTAGACACATTGTAAAATATAGAATATCTTTTTACGGTTTCGATATAAGCAAGTTTTTACAGCTTAATAATTATAAAAAAGTTGCTGGAGAAAAAGTAAAAAGAGACGCCATTTACAGATATCATAATGTGATTAGCAATGACAGAGAACTTTTTGAAAAAGAGTGGAAGAAAGAGCCATGAGAAAAACTTTTTTGTTTTATATTTTTCTAATTTTAATATTTATTTTAAATTGTGCCGTGCAAATAAATAGAGATGATTTTATTAAAGTAACAATATCAACAAAAAAAATAGAAAGACAATTTTATATAGAAGCAGAAAATACAAAAAATCCTGATGGAAATTATTACAAAAAATATTATATCGGAGAGTGAAATGAGACTATATATATTTGGTGTTGAAGATATCTTGATTACAAAAAATAACATGGATATTCAATATAAATATGAAGATAAGCTCGTATCAAAATCTTTCGATATAACTTTTGTAAAAAATAATTCTAGGGATTATTTTTTTTTATCAGAGACTTCTAACGAAAAATATTTTTTAGCTACCGCTAAAAATATTTTTAAATTGGAGATGAAATACGAAAATTTTGCAGGAGATATATTCGTTTTTAAAATAGACGAAGAAAGCTATGCAAATATTTTTTCTGAAAAAAAAGAATTTAAAAAAGAAGGCGATCTCATTCCATTTTTCGAGAATTTATTGAAGACGGCCTTTGATGTCGGAGCAACAGATATACATATAGAATCTCTTAGAGATAGAGGCAGAATAAGATTTAGAATAGATGGAGTTTTAAAAGAAGTTGAAAATCTCGATAAAAATAATACAAGACCTCTTATAGCAATAATAAAAAATATTTCAGAAATGGATATAGTTAATAAAAGAACGCCACAGGACGGTAGATTTTCTAAAATTATAGATAAAAATCAAATAGATTTTCGTGTTTCTACCATACCAACAATATATGGAGAAAAATTAGAAATAAGACTGCTTTACAAAAGGGGATCCAAATTCGATTTAGATGACATTTATTTGTCGCCAGAAAATAAAAAATTCTTTGACGAAGCACTTGCAAAAAAATCTGGAATGATAATTTTAAACGGCCCAACCGGCTCAGGAAAATCCACAACTCTTTCCGTAATGATAAGATTAAAAAATACGGAAGATGTAAATATATCGACTGTAGAAGACCCCATAGAATACGATATAGACGGAGTGAATCAAGTTCAGTGTAAAAACGAAATCGGACTTGATTTTAAAAATATACTTCGGTCACTTTTAAGACAGGATCCAGACATACTTGTAATAGGAGAAATAAGAGATAAAGAAACGGCGGAAATTGCAGTAAAATCTGCTTTAACAGGACACCTAGTTATGACGACACTACACTCTAAAGATACCGTTTCATCAATTAGTCGGCTTATAAATTTAGATGTAGACAAATACATGCTTTCTCAAGTGATGTTAATGGTAATTTCTCAGAGATTAGTTAGAAAACTTTGTCCACATTGTAAAAAAAATGAAAACGAACAAGACATAAACATTAAATTAAAAAATCTTGGTTTGGGTGAAAATGAAGTAGAAAAAATTAAAAAGAAAAATTTTTATTCCAGTCACGGATGCAAACATTGTTTTAACACCGGTTACAGGGGGAGAATACCCGTTATGGAAATAATGTATGTTGACGATGAAATTAGAGAGATGATAGCAGGCGGATTTGACGACAATCTTATAAGAGAGAAAATGAGAGAAAAAAATATGCAATCTATTATTCACGATGCCATTTATAAGGCGGAACTTGGACTTGTAAGTTTAGACGAAATCAAGAGGCAACTATGAAGATAGGAGCAAAAAAAATTTATCTTTTTACGGAACAACTAAATAATTTAATTTCAAATGGAATAAGAGTGTCAGACGCACTCGAAATAATATCTAAAAATGAAAAAAATAAAAAACTAAAAAAAATTATAAAGAACATACATTCCAATGTACTAAAAGGGAAAACTCTTTACGAAAGTTTTGCAAAACACAGAGATGTTTTTGACGATAAATATTTGGCACTTATAAAGATTGGTGAAATTAGTGATGACTTACAAGATAAGATAAAAATTGCAGCCCTAATTTTAAAAAATAAATTAGAATACAGACAAAAAACTATTTCAATACTAATTTACCCAGCTATAATTTTGTGTTTTACATTACTACTCATTTTCTTTTTAATAAATTTTGTACTGCCAAATTTTTTGGAAATTTTTTCCGAAAATTCAGTTTTGTTACCCACACCAACTTTAATATTATTGTATATACACAGAAACTTTTTAAAAATTATTCTAAGTTTAGTGATTGTTACATTTTTAGTATATGCAACTTTTGTGTATATAAACAAAAATAAAAAATTAAAATACAAAAAAGATAAAATCATTTTGTCTTTACCTTTTATAAGTAGTTACATAAAAAATGGAACTTCTATATTTATTTTTGAAAATTTACACACGATGCTAGATTCAGGTATAAATATAGTGGAAGTAGCAGATATTCTTCTTGCTGACATAAAAAATTCTTACATAAAATCAAAATTTAAAATTGCCATAGAAGATATGAAAAGAGGAAATAACGTTGCGGACAGTCTGATAAAAATGGGACTAGTTCCAAAAAATTATGAAATGTTATTAAAGGTCGGGGAAGAAACTGGAAATCTTTCTACTAGTTTAAAAAATATTTCAGAGATTATAAAAAACGATTTAGAAAATTTAAGAAAAATTTCTTTCATCGTAGTAGAACCTCTAGTAATCTTAATACTTGGTTGTGTTGTCGGTTTTGTTCTAATAAGTATATATTTACCTATATTAAATATGACTAATATAATTTAGGAGGATATTATGAAATATAGAAAAAAAACAGGAGGATTTTCACTTGTAGAAATAATAGTGGCAGTTG
>JAEWEF010000056.1 GCA_023389595.1 Fusobacteriota bacterium | reverse complement strand
TATATACTGGATAAAAATTTTGAAAAAGAGGCAAAATCAAAATTAAATTACAACGAATGTGAATCTAATGTTGAAGTAGTGAAAAATAGTGATATAGTATTGCTAGGATTAAAACCTCAATATCTTTTAGAAGTTTTAGAAGAAGTTAAAGATGTAGCTAAAAATAAATCATTCATTTGGATAGGTGTAGGTTTTACTCAAAATGACTTGCAAAAAATCTTGCCAGATAGTAGAATATTAAAAGTGATGCCTAATTTAGCATGTAAAGTTCAAAAATCAATAACAATTATTTCTAAAGTAAATAATTTATATGAAAATGAACTTACTTTTGCCAAAAATCTTTTTGATAGCGTTGGTAGTACAATAGTTTTAGACGAAAAATTAATTCCTGTTGCCGGTACAGTTTCAGGCTGCACACCAGCTTTTTTAGCAATGTTTCTTGAATCTTTAGTTGATGGTGCTGTATTGAAAGGATTAGCTAGAGAAGATGCTACCTATATAGCTATAGAAGCTCTTATAGGAAGCTTGGAATATATAAAACAATTAAATATATTACCGGCAGATTTAAAAGGAAGAGTTTGTTCTCCTGGAGGAACAACAATATCTGGAGTAAATGCTCTGGAAAAAAATAATTTTAGATATGCCACTATGCAAAGTATAATTGACGCTGTTGAAAAAACAGAAAATATGACTAAAAAATAAATGGAAGGAGTGTAATTAAATGAAAATAAAATTTAAAGGAAAAGAAATGAGTTTAGTAGGAAAACAATTAAAAGTTGGAGATGTTATGCCAGACTTTAGAGTAGTAAAAAATGATTTGTCTGATTTAAGTTTAAAAGATACTAAAGGAACTAGAGTTTTCTTATCAGTTCCTTCAATAGATACAGGGGTTTGTTCTATAGAGGTAGCTAAATTTATAAATTATTTCAAAAATTTAGATTCTTACTGTTATGTTGTTTCAAAAGATTTACCTTTTGCTTTAAGTAGATGGTGTCAAGCTAATGCTAGTGATAACGTTATAACAACTAGTGAGTATAAATACATGGAATTTGCTAAAGCTACCGGTACTTTAATAGAAGAATTAGGTCTACTTACAAGAGCAGTTTTTGTTGTTGATTCTGACAATAAAATTCTTCATGTTGAATATGTTGAAGAAGTTGCAAACGAACCTAATTACGAAGAAGTTTTAAAATTTTTAAAATAATTTTAGGAGGACATAAACACAATGAAAAAAACAAATAAAGTCTCTATAATAGGTTCTGGATTTGTAGGGTCTGCCACAACTCTAGCCGTTGCAGAATCTGGTTTAGCATCTCATGTTGTATTAGTTGACATAAATAAAGAAAAAGCATATGGAGAAGCCCTTGACATTGCTCACGGTGCCGCTTTTATAAAATCTTGCGATATTATATCTGGAGATTACAGACAAACCGAAGATTCAGATATAGTTATCATTACTGCTGGGGCCAACCAAAAAGTTGGTGAAACTAGATTGGATCTTATAGAAAAAAATCTAGCCGTATTTAAGCAAATTGTCCCACAAGTTGTTAGATATTCTCCAAATGCGATTCTTTTGGTCGTTACAAATCCTGTTGATGTTCTAACTTATTTCACGTATAAACTTTCAGGTCTACCTTCTAATAGAGTAATAGGAAGTGGTACAGTTCTAGATACTTCAAGACTTAGATACAACATAGCACAAATATTTGACCTTGATGCAAGAAATATACACGGATATATTATAGGTGAACACGGAGATAGTGAATTCCCAGTTTGGTCTTCACTAAAGATAGGACCTTTAAGCATAGACGAATACTGTAGAAGAGAAAATGTCGACTTAGAAGAGCTAAAAGAAGAAGTTACTAATAAAGTAAAAAATGCAGGATATGAAATAGTAAAATCTAAAGGTTATACTAACTATGCAATTGGAATATCTGTTAGAAGAATAGTTGAAGCTATTTTAAGAGATGAAAAATCTATTCTTACTATATCTACATACAATGCTGTTGACGATGTATATTACTCAGTACCTAACATAGTAGGAAGAAATGGTCAGGTTATGAAAATTTGTCCAGAATTTAGCGAAGAAGAATTAGCAAAATTAGAAAATTCTAAAAAAGTTCTTAAAGAAATAATTAATAAATGTAGTTTTTAAAATATAATTAAAAAATTTGACAAAATTAAAATTATAATGTATCATATATCAGAATATATTATTGAAAAGTAGAAACCTTGTTTCTCACCTTATGGACAAAAGTTGCATAGGGTAAGCATTAATTAATATCTTTATAGTTATTTTTAGTGTTGAAAACAGGTCTCTGACCTGTTTTATTTTTTATGGAGGTGTAGGAATATTTCTGACAAAACTAGAATCAACGAAAAAATAAGAGGTAAGGAGTTTAGGATTATATCTTCTGAAGGAGAACAACTTGGTCTTATGTCTGCCGAACAAGCTTTAAAACTTGCAATGGAATCTGATATGGATTTAGTTGAAATTGCACCTAATGCCAACCCACCTGTTTGTAAAATAATGGACTATGGTAAATACAGATATGAGCAAACAAGAAAATTAAAAGAGGCTAAAAAGAACCAAAAACAAATAGTAATAAAAGAAATGAAAGTTACTGCAAGAATAGATAAACACGATTTAGAAACAAAAATAAATCAGATAAATAAATTCTTAGAAAAAGAAAATAAGGTAAAAGTTATACTTGTTCTTTTTGGAAGAGAAAAAATGCATGCTAACTTGGGAGTTTCTGTGCTAGATGAAATAGCTGAGAATTTTTCTTCTGATGCAACAGCTGATAAAACATATGATGTTGAAGTTGATAAGAAGTATGCTGATAAACAAAAGCATATAATTTTGACACCTAAAAAAAAGAAATAAAAAATTTAATATAAAAGTTGGGAGGAATTTATTATGCCAAAGATGAAGACTCATAAAGGGGCAAAGAAAAGAATAAAAGTTAGTGGTACTGGTAAATATATTATCAAACATTCAGGTAAAAGCCATATTTTAACTAAAAAAGATAGAAAAAGAAAAAATAATTTGAAAAAAGATTATGTTGTTGGAGAAACTTTAAAAAATCATATGAAAGCTTTACTTCCTTATGGAGAGGGAAGATAATATATTCGTTAATTCGATTCGAGGAGGAAAATAATGAGAGTTAAAACTGGTATAGTTAGAAGAAGAAGACATAAAAGAGTTTTAAAGTCTGCTAAAGGATTTAGAGGTGCATCTGGTGACGCTTTTAAACAAGCAAAACAAGCTGTTATGAGAGGAATGGCTTTTGCTACTAGAGATAGAAAAGTTACTAAAAGAAAAATGAGACAATTATGGATTACAAGAATAAGTGCCGCTGCTAGAATGAATGGTATAAATTATTCTAATTTCATAAATGGTCTTAAAAAAGCTGGAATAGAATTAGACAGAAAAGTACTAGCGGACATAGCTTTAAATAATTCTGCTGAGTTTACTAAACTTGTTGAAGCTGCAAAATCAGCTAAATAATAAAATATTGACAACAAGGCATTTATATGCTAATATTAAAAGGCTGGAAGGTTATCCTAATTGGTAAGGAACCGGTCTTGAAAACCGGCGTCGTAAGACTTTAGAGTTCGAGTCTCTAACCTTCCGCCATAATGGTGAGATGGCAGAGTGGCCTAATGCACTTCCCTGCTAAGGAAGAGTACAGATTACTGTACCGAGGGTTCAAATCCCTCTCTCACCGCCATACTAAAAATTAATTGCTGTATTTTATACAGCATTTTTTTTATACTTTTTTTTGTTACTCATGGTAAAATAATAAAAAATATTTTAATTTTCAAAAAGAAAAAAGGTGTTTAAAATGATAAAAATTAAAAAAATTTCTGATTTAAAATATGAAATAGAAAACAACCCCTTTTATACAGATGGTAAAGGCGGTCAATTAGGAGATAGAGGTTTTATTAAAGATGCAAAAGTTAATGAAGTTGGAGAAAATTTTGTAATTTTAGATAAAAATTTAGATGACGGGGAATACGAATTTAAAATAGATGAATTTAGACGAAAAGATATTGCTAAACAACATACTGCTCAGCACATTTTTTCAGCATTAGCATACAATTTATACAACTTAAACACAGTTGGTTTTAGAATGGCTGATGAATATACAACAGTGGATTTAGATAGTCAAAACATAACTAAAGATATGATAGAAAATTTAGAAAAAACTGTTAACAAAATTATAGATGATGACATCATTTTAGAAGAAATTATTTATTCTAATGAGGATGCTCACAAATTAGAAAATTTAAGAAAACAAGTTAAAGATAAAATCAAGGGTGATGTCAGATTTATTAAAATTTCAAATATAGATATATGTGCATGTGCTGGTTTTCACGTTGATAGAACTTCTGAAATTAAA
>JAEWEF010000035.1 GCA_023389595.1 Fusobacteriota bacterium | reverse complement strand
TAAGCATTCTGTCAGCGTTCATCCTGAGCCAGGATCAAACTCTTCGTTCAACCTTTTGACTTCAGTTATCAACTGAATTTATTTACACCATTTGTTTGAAAATGATTTGCATAACTTATTTCTCTATGCTGTTGCTAATGTCCTTAAAAAACTAAAATATTAGAGTCAACTTTTCGTGTTGACATTGTTCATATTAACACACTTGAAAAATTATGTCAACTATTTTTTAAATAATTTTTATCTTAATTAATTAAAAAATAAAAATGAATCTTTAAAAAAATGATAAATTGTTTGAAAAATATTTTAATTTTGCTTTTAATAATAAATACTATTAAGTATTGTAAAAATAAAAAAGAGCTTCTATAAGCTCTTTTGTTTTTATAATGGTGGAGATAAGCGGGATCGAACCGCTGACCTACGCAGTGCAAGTGCGTCGCTCTCCCAGCTGAGCTATATCCCCATTGCGTTTCTTATCATACTACATACATCTTAATATGTCAATATTAAAATTCAAAAATTTACACTGTAGTTATTTCTTTTTCTTTTTTAGATAACAATTCATCTATTATTTTGATATATTTGTCAGTCATTTTTTGAATATTTTCTTCCTCTTTTTTAGCTTCATCTTCAGAAACGTCATTAGTTTTATCTTTTTCAAGTTTTCTTAAATGATTATTCGCATCCTTTCTTATATTTCTTATAGCTATTTTCCCATTTTCAGATTCTTGTCTAGCAATTTTAACATATTCTTTTCTTCTTTCTTCTGTAAGTTCAGGGATAACAAGTCTGATAACTCTTCCGTCACTATTTGGAGTCATACCTATATTAGAAGCTAATATAGCTTTTTCTATTTTGCTAATAATGGATTTATCCCATGGATCTATAACTAAAAGTCTAGCTTCTGGAGCAGATACAGTTCCAATTTGATTTAAAGGAACTTCTGATCCATATTGTTCTACTCTAATTCCATCTAACATTGCTACGTTTGCTCTTCCAGCTCTTATAGTAGCAAATTTTTCCTTAACGTTTTCTATAGTTTTTAACATTCTTTCTTCATAAGAGTTTAAAAAATTAGCGTCTATCATTCCTTACCTCCATTTTAATCTTCTAATACTATTGTTCCTATTTTCTCTCCCATAATAACCTTTTTCAAATTTCCTTCAACAAGCGAATTGAAAACTATTATAGGTAATTTATTCTCCCTACAAAGAGATATCGCAGTTGCATCCATAACTTTTAAATTTTTAGCTAAAACTTCACTATAAGTAACTTTTTCATATTTTTTTGCATCATCAAATTTTTTAGGATCTTTATCGTAAATACCGTCAACTTTTGTAGCTTTTATAACAACATCAACATTCATCTCTATTGCTCTTAGAGCCGCTGCAGTGTCAGTAGTAAAATAAGGATTTCCTGTTCCAGCTCCAAATATTACTACTCTACCTTTTTCTAAATGTCTTTGAGCTTTTCTTTTTATAAAAGGTTCAGCTATTTTTGGCATTTCTATTGCAGTTTGCACTCTTGTTGGAATTCCAAGTTGTTCTATAGAATTCTGTAACGCCAAAGAATTTATAACTGTTGCTAACATACCCATGTGATCTCCAGTAACTCTGTCAACTCCTTGAGCCTCTCCAGATAAACCTCTAAATATGTTTCCTCCACCTATAACTATTGATACTTCAACGCCGAGATCAACTATTTCTTTTATTTGTTTTGCATAAGAAGAAATAACGTCTGCAGATATTCCAAACTCTTGTTCTCCCATTAAAGCTTCTCCACTTAGTTTAAGTAAAATTTTCTTATAAAAGCTTTTTTCCATTGTTCCCCTCCGAAAGTTTTATTAAAAAATAAGGAGATGAACAAAAGCACATCTCCTAATAATTGCTAACCTTTAATTTGAGCTGCAACTTCCGCCGCAAAATCTTCTTCTTTCTTTTCTATTCCATCTCCAACTTTATATCTAGTAAAAGATAAAACTTTTAAATTTCCAGCATATTGGGCAACAGTTTCTTTATTTTCAGCTTTAACAAAAATTTGATTAACTAGACAGTTCTCTTCATAGAACTTTTTCATTTTCCCGTCTAATATTTTTTCAATAATTTGAGCAGGTTTACCTTCTTCTTCAAGTTGTTTTCTAGCTATTTCTTTTTCATGTTCTAAATCGTTAGCAGTAACCTCTTCTTTGTCTAGATATTTAGGATCCATAGCTGCAACGTGCATAGCTATGTCTTTAGCTTTAACTAAATTTTCTTCAGTAGGTTCTCCAGTTAATTGAACTATTACTCCTAACTTTCCTCCAAGATGGCTATATGTTTCTACAAATCCTTCTTTAGCTTCAGTTAAGTGAAGTCTTCTTAGATTCATATTTTCTCCGATTTTAGCAATTAAATCAGTAAGAGTTTCAGAAACTAATTTACCATCTAAATTAAAAGAAGTAAGTCCTTCTAAAGTTTTGATGTTATTATCTAGAGCAACTTTTACTAATTTTTTACCAAAATTTTTAAATTCATCATTCTTAGCAACAAAGTCTGTTTCTGAGTTAAATTCTAATACTACTGCCTTTTTATGATCTTCAGATACAGCGTCAAATATTAATCCTTCAGCTGCAATTCTTCCTGCTTTTTTAACAGCTTTAGCTATACCTTTTTCTCTTAAATAATCTATAGCTTTATCTATATTTCCTTCATTTTGTTCAAGAGCTTTTTTGCAATCAAGCATTCCAGCTCCTGTTCTTTCTCTCAATTCTTTAACTAAACTTGCTGTTATTTCTGCCATTTTTCTCCTCCTAAATAAAAGATATTATTCTGCAGATCCTTCTTCAACATTTATTTCTTCAGAAGCTGGTTCCACTATTTCTTTCCCTTGATTTCCTTCTATTATAGCATTTGCCATTACAGATGTAATTAACTTAACTGATCTTATAGCATCGTCATTTGCAGGTATAGGATTAGTTATTAAGTCTGGATCTACATTAGTATCTATCATAGCAAACACAGGTATTCCTAATACGTTAGCTTCTTTGATAGCAAGCTCTTCCATTTTACAATCTACTACATATATAGCTTGTGGAACTTCTTTCATTTCTTTGATTCCACTCAAATTTTTAGAAAGTTTACTTAATTCTTTTCTGAAAGCCGCAGCTTCTTTTTTAGTATAACTAGAATCTAATATTCCTTCTTCATCCATTTTTTCTAATTCTTTTAATCTTTCTATTCTATTTTTAATAGTAGAGAAGTTAGTAAGCATTCCTCCTAACCATCTATTATTTACATAGAACATTCCTGATCTTTCAGCTTGTTCTTTAATAGCTTCTTGTGCTTGTTTTTTTGTTCCAACAAATAAAATTTTACCACCGTCTTCAGCTATTTTTCTCATTTCTTCATAAGCTTCTTCAATTTTTTTTAGCGATTTGTGTAAGTCAATAACATGAATCCCATTTCTTTCAGTAAAAATATATTTTGCCATTTTAGGGTTCCATCTCTTAGCTTGATGACCAAAATGTACACCAGCTTCTAATAATTGTTTCATTGTTACTACTGCCATTTTTTCCTCCTATTATTTTTGGTTTTTCACCCACCAACCTCAAAACTAAACAATTCTTAACGAACACCACGTTTAGAAATAATTGGTGTGTTTATTTTTAAATGCATTACATTCTATCATATAGCATATAAATTGTCAAACGGTAAAATTTTTAATAAATAAAATTTTAAAATATAAAATTAAAAATAATTCCTATACCTCCGCACAATATTATAGTTGTTAATGCTGACATTCTAATTATTAATCCCAAAAATAATGCTATTAAAAATATGATGTATGATTTCCAATCTATAAAATTTTCTGGAATTAGTAAATTTAGCCCAGCAGATAAAATTAATCCAACGACAACTGGTTTTAAAACTGCTAAAGTTCGTTGCACTGCTGTTGAATTGCTAAATTTTTTCAAAAAGAAAACTATTGTCATTATTATTATTGTTGAAGGTAATA